>WFMC01000051.1 GCA_009177205.1 Bacteroidales bacterium | reverse complement strand
GGTTGAAATGTTAAATATATGGGCATTGATGATAAAATTCAAGCGGTAAGTTTAGAGAGTCTGAAAAGAAAGAAAGGAATGTCCCTCACGCCTCGGAATTGGTTGCGGAACGCCTTTACTTTTGCGTTGAATGATTCAGCAAACGCATTTGTATCCCTGTTGATGAAGAAATTCAATATGGTGTCGTAATGGTTATGAAATGTATTCAGCACTGTCTGAAATGCGCCATAGTCCATGCCCTGAACAGCATCATACCATCTTGCGAGCTTAGTGCGTGCCACCTCCAGTGAAGAGCGGCTGTTATAGATGTCAGTAAGTTCCTGTGCAAGCCTGTAAGCCATTCGCAGTTCAGGATAATGCTCGAAGATTATCTCTGCCCTCAGCCTCTGCGACTCCGTCCAGTTAACGCTGTTCTTTGTCAGTATATGCTTTCCGCGGGCAAGCAGCTGCTTGCGTGTGTCGCCATTGCTGTACCGGAAAGGCACATATTCCTTTTTGTCTTTCCGGCAGCGGATCATTTCCTCATTCTCCAGATCCCTGGCCATCCATCTGTATGTTATGCGCAGGTCATCGATAGCTTCATAGAACAGGCGCTGCACATGAAATCGGTCATTGGTAAGATATGCCTTGGGAAAACATCTGCGGGCTATCTTCATCATCGTCGGCGACAGATCCAGCGTTACTTCCCTGACAGTCTTGCGCTTGTTCAGCCCTATTTTTTCAAGCACAGCGACCACGGCATCAGCATTCGTGCCTTTAATCATGGCAATGAGCGTGCCTCGACCTCCGTGACCTGACGGGTTGGTGACCACCGTATAAAGTTCTCCGCAGCTCAGAGAGGTCTCGTCGATGCAAACCACAGATCCCAGATTTTTCTTGTAAAGTATCCAGTCCTGTGCATGATCAAGTTGATCCCATTGACGGTAATCACTGAATATCTCTTTGTATTGACGGGAGAGGCTGGAGCCGGTGACTCCGTAATGAGAGCCGATGGAGTTTATGCTCTCTGCTGTGCTGTCAATCCTCTCCTTTTAAAAAAGCTACGAACTCTGGCGTCAGGCGAGTGCCGTCCTCTGCCAGTTCGTAGTCATAGGTAAAGATGCTGCCATCCGCTGTATCGCGCCAGCGCCGGCGCCTGATATGGAGATAAACCGCCTTGCCGCGTATCGGGAAATCCTGTATCACCCGCTCCTCTGTAAAACCGTACTCCCTTACGGTTCTCTTCTTATAATCATCCCGCGACATGTATCCACGTTCATCAAGCCAGTAATCTAGACGGTCGTCTGACTCTTCAAAATTTACAAACTCGAAGTTCTCCGTTATCAATTCCGGAAAGATTGTTTTCAGTACCTGCCATTGTTTCATTCGGCAAAGTTAATTATTTTTCTTCTTCTATTCACAACCGGTTTTTTACATTGACCCGTATTGCCGGCTTGCCGGTAAGTTTTTTTTTTGATAAAAAGCGTTATTGACGCTTGGTTTCCGACTTCATGAAACTTCGCAACTTTCAAGTCAATCAGGTAACCATGCAACGATGATGCTCATGGGTATGAATTATCATCCTGTCCAAGATCTGTTCTCTCAGTTGTTGGATAGCGGTGTATATATTCGTATGGCGTGAGGTCCGTTGCTCGTTCCGATTGACTGGGTATTGCGAAGACCTCATGAAGTGGAGCGAGCAGCAATCGGCTTCACGCTTCTGTTTACATAGACTAACAGTTTCCATTAATAACGTCTCG
>WFMC01000128.1 GCA_009177205.1 Bacteroidales bacterium | reverse complement strand
TTGAGATAAAACAGCAATATCAAAATTAGGTATTACAGGAGGAGAAATGGAATACGTTTGATATGTTAGGGGCAGAGGTCGTCCGATTGCCGGATTTGTTGGGTCAATGTAAAAAACCGGTTGTGAATAGAAGAAGAAAAATAATTAACTTTGCCGAATGAAACAATGGCAGGTACTGAAAACAATCTTTCCGGAATTGATAACGGAGAACTTCGAGTTTGTAAATTTTGAAGAGTCAGACGACCGTCTAGATTACTGGCTTGATGAACGTGGATACATGTCGCGGGATGATTATAAGAAGAGAACCGTAAGGGAGTACGGTTTTACAGAGGAGCGGGTGATACAGGATTTCCCGATACGCGGCAAGGCGGTTTATCTCCATATCAGGCGCCGGCGCTGGCGCGATACAGCGGATGGCAGCATCTTTACCTATGACTACGAACTGGCAGAGGACGGCACTCGCCTGACGCCAGAGTTCGTAGCTTTTTTAAAAGGAGAGGATTGACAGCACAGCAGAGAGCATAAACTCCATCGGCTCTCATTACGGAGTCACCGGCTCCAGCCTCTCCCGTCAATACAAAGAGATATTCAGTGATTACCGTCAATGGGATCAACTTGATCATGCACAGGACTGGATACTTTACAAGAAAAATCTGGGATCTGTGGTTTGCATCGACGAGACCTCTCTGAGCTGCGGAGAACTTTATACGGTGGTCACCAACCCGTCAGGTCACGGAGGTCGAGGCACGCTCATTGCCATGATTAAAGGCACGAATGCTGATGCCGTGGTCGCTGTGCTTGAAAAAATAGGGCTGAACAAGCGCAAGACTGTCAGGGAAGTAACGCTGGATCTGTCGCCGACGATGATGAAGATAGCCCGCAGATGTTTTCCCAAGGCATATCTTACCAATGACCGATTTCATGTGCAGCGCCTGTTCTATGAAGCTATCGATGACCTGCGCATAACATACAGATGGATGGCCAGGGATCTGGAGAATGAGGAAATGATCCGCTGCCGGAAAGACAAAAAGGAATATGTGCCTTTCCGGTACAGCAATGGCGACACACGCAAGCAGCTGCTTGCCCGCGGAAAGCATATACTGACAAAGAACAGCGTTAACTGGACGGAGTCGCAGAGGCTGAGGGCAGAGATAATCTTCGAGCATTATCCTGAACTGCGAATGGCTTACAGGCTTGCACAGGAACTTACTGACATCTATAACAGCCGCTCTTCACTGGAGGTGGCACGCACTAAGCTCGCAAGATGGTATGATGCTGTTCAGGGCATGGACTATGGCGCATTTCAGACAGTGCTGAATACATTTCATAACCATTACGACACCATATTGAATTTCTTCATCAACAGGGATACAAATGCGTTTGCTGAATCATTCAACGCAAAAGTAAAGGCGTTCCGCAACCAATTCCGAGGCGTGAGGGACATTCCTTTCTTTCTTTTCAGACTCTCTAAACTTACCGCTTGAATTTTATCATCAATGCCCATATATTTAACATTTCAA
>WFMC01000099.1 GCA_009177205.1 Bacteroidales bacterium | reverse complement strand
GAGGTATAATTGATATAATCGTTGAGCGCCGAGGAAAGCGAGAGGATAACGCTTTATTGAATTATTACAATAAGTTGAGATTTACTGGTATGCACTATGTAAGCCCCGAAAGATTGGCTGAACATATGGGNCATTTCGGATTCAGTCAAAAATCCGAAAATGTGTTTGGCTTGCAAGTNGCAGACCTAATCGCATATCCTATATCCCGNTATGTATTANACCCCGAAAAATATAATCCGGCATTTGAAGTAATNGCTTCAAATATCTACACAAGTAATGGCAANNTGCTCGGATTAAAAATATTTCCNGATAAGTANGNGCAACAAAAAAGGGTCCTCGNAAGAGAACCCTTTCCGACCGGGTGACACCCCAGCCCCTAAAATCGTTGCTTTCGCACTCGAAGTATTTCTTTGTGGGGAAACTACCCATTTGGTACTGCAAAGGTAATAATAATTTTGCAATCCACAAAATTTTAACATCATACCGTTATTAAAAGTTTTAAGAAACACTTAAACAAAAGCCATTCCTTAGCGAAAAAACAATAAATAAAAGAGAGAAATCAGTTGTTTAGGAATGAACAATTGTTTCTGACCGTTTCAAGTAATTGAAAGATACTCTAAAATATTATCTGATTAAGTTTTAATTTTTAATTTTGTATCTCATATAAAAAAGTGCTGNTTTGAACTATAACCGATGCCTTTTTAGANTACAATTTAGATTATAACTGTTAATTTAGCAAAAAAACAGATCATGATATATTATTTTTCGGGAACGAANAATTNNCGNTATGNTGNNTTGCGNCTNGGTTCNCTTATTGAAGAAGAAGNACGCTTCATTCCATCAATTGATGTGTATGAAGAGAAATTGAAACCGGGTGTTGACAAATCCTTAGGGTTCGTGTTTCCGGTTTATGCTTGGGGAGTTCCACCGATTGTGGTGGATTTCATTCAAAAATTGCCGGAGTCGATGGTAGAAATTATCAAAGAGCAACTACTGCCGGTATGGTGTGTTGCGACATGTGGCGATGAGACAGGAATGGCTGTGGAGATGCTGCGAAAGTGCCTTTTGCGTCGAGGAATCGAACTTAAAGCAGCATGGAGCATCATTATGCCCAATGTGTATGTTTTATTACCCGGATTTGGTGTAGACTCAAAGGAGATTGAGAATCGGAAACTTTCTGAAGCAGTAGTTAGAGTTAAAGAAATTTCGATGCAAATAAAAGGAGGGGAGTGGAAAGAAGATGTTCACTTAGGTTCTTTTCCGAGAATCAAGACCGCTATCTGTTATCCTTTTTTTAAATGGTTTGGAATGAACACAAAAAAGTGGCACCATACAGATGCATGCATCGGATGCGGCAAATGTGTGAGTGCATGCCCGGTGGGGAACATTACGCTAAGTGATGGGCGTCCTGTTTGGGGAAATGACTGCACAAGTTGCTGTGCCTGCTTTCATGTTTGCCCCGTTCAGGCAGCTCAGTATGGTCGTATTACAAAGAATGCAGGACAATATAAAAGTAGGATAAGTGAGAAAGAGTCTCTATAGGGAAGTTGAGGCGGGATACAAGCCAAAAAGTGAATTGCGCATATAACTATTTCAAATTTTTCAGGAAGCTGTCTTTATGCACAATTACGCGAAGATGGGTTCCCTTGCCGATGAGGTCAACACCTTCGTATGCTTCTACATCAAAAAAGAGTTTTTTGCCCTCTACCTTTGTCAGAGTGGCGCTGGCTGTGACATGCTTATCCCTTTTTGAGGGGCGTATATGAGTAACATTAATGTTGGCACCGACAGTTGTGAAACCCTCTTCAAGTTCATTTTTTACAGCTGTCATGGCAGCGTTTTCCATAAGAGCAACCATAGCTGGTGTGGCGAAAACATCAAGGTCTCCGGATCCCATCGCAATGGCGGTAAGAGTCGGAGATATTATTACTTCGCTCGTATGTTTCAATCCTTCTTTAAGCATAGATACGGTATGTTGTTTTATGATATAATAGAGGGAAATTTAGACTTACAAATCCATTACAAAACTTTAAGCAAATTTAATATAATTTCTCCCAATTNTTTAATATATTTGTAATAAATTTACTATTATCTATTAAGAATATTATAGANATTATTAACAATTATGTGGAAATNCCTACTCNNCTGTATGCTGATAGTCATTACTTCCTGCACAGGAAGAAACACTAACTCTGTTAAATCTGAAGACGGTAACGTTCGCGATAAAGAAATCTCTGTGAAATCTATTCAAGGTCAATGGGATATTGAGAATGTTGTTGAGAATGACTCATCTTATGTTCGTCCTTCTGAAATTGAGCAGGGTGTTACAGCTTACATTGACTTCAAGGAAGATGATACATTCGGAATAATGACCAATTGCAATCATCTTGGGGGTAGATACCTTCAGTCTAAAGATTCTATAAAGTTAAAAGATATAGAAACTACAGAAATGGCATGCGACAGCATGGAGTTGGAAGATATGTTGAAAAAGGTGCTTCCTATGGTTAATAGCATAGACTGCATCAATGACTCGATTACACGTCTCAACTCTGATAAAAGCGATTCTTATATTGTCCTTAAAAAGAGAGTTATGACCATTAAATAATTGGGATCAATGAATACAACATTATCTGTGATTGGGTGTTGCAATATTGTTATAGGGAGTTGTTGCTTAAGAAAGAATGGCAATAAACATAACATCATCGCATATCTTAATTTGATTCTTGGTCTTACTTGTATAATATTCAGTTTCACAATTTTCATGAATGCAGAATAAAATGGGTAAATGGATTACCAGGTATCTGGTTTTTGTGACTGGTTTGTATTTTATTACTTTAGGAGTGGTGTTTATCATTCGATCATCACTCGGCACCTCTCCTATATCAAGTTTCAATTATGTCATAAGTGAAAACAGCTCGTTGACATTGGGTACAGTTACATTTTTCTTCAATATTGCTCTCATATTAGCGCAACTATGGTTTATACGAGGAATCGGGAGTAACCGCGACCGCACTGAAATACTGATGCAGATTCCTTTTTCACTGATTTTCGGGGGATTTCTGGATTTCAACATGTATCTTGCTAAAGATGTTGCTCCTGTTGGAAATATGACATCCTACGGACTTCTGCTATTGGGTTGTGTTATACAAGCAATCGGTGTGGTGCTTGAAGTGAAGCCTAATGTTGTAACAATGAGTGCTGAGGGATTTGTGAAATATGCCTCGCGACGCTACCATAAAGACTTCGGGAAGTTCAAGATGGGATTTGACGTAACACTTGTCCTGCTTGCGGCAGCCTCATCTCTAATTATCTGTAAAACTGTAATTGGCATCGGAACAGGAACAGTTATTGCCGCTTTCCTCGTCGGATATTTGGTGAATGTCTTTAACAACCGACTTATCCCCAGATTGCATCACTGACATATTTTCAGACTATCGAAATAGTAGAACGGAATGGTAAGCTAATCTAATCTAATCAAGGTTTACTAATCATTCACATTCCGACGAACAAGTTCTATCGCTTGTTTTCCTGTCATTCGCTCAATATCTATACAAAGTACCTTCACGCGATTTATGCACTTGGCTATCTCATCAATGTAGTCTATCTCAGGACTGTATTTTTCACATAGATGCACGAGACCGTCATGTATTTCTTGAGCATTGGAAAGAATCCGGATTTTACCTGTTACTATCGCACTTCGGAAATAAGTAGTGAACTCTTCAGGGACTATAACATCTTTTTCAATAACACAGAATGAACACCGGGCATCTACATTGATGCAATCTATCTTATGTCCTGAAACTGCACTGTGCAGATAAATGTGTCTTACACCATCGTAAGCAAAGCTGATCGGTACTCCGTAAGGTGCCCCATCAGAATCAACAATGGAGAGTACTCCATTGGATCCCTCAGCAAGAATTCTTTTGGTTTCCACATCGGAGAGCTGTTGTTTAAAACGGCGCATTTTATGTTCCATCGTAAAGATTACATTAGGAAGTGAGAATCAATAGCCATACGTGTTAGCCATATCCACAATGGGCAAAAACCGGTGAATAAAATGATACTAAGAGTAAGTGAAGATGTGCCGGTGCTAACATAGGTGTCATATTCATCTGCTATTATTATACCTGAGAAAGCCGGAGGAAGAGCGCAGGATACGACAAACATCTGAAGATTATCGGGATCCATGTGTGTAATAAGTCCTACTATTAGACCAACTCCGGGCATTACTATCAATTTCAGAATTGAACCAAGTACTGCTTGCCAGTTTATTGAGACTTTGATCGCTGATAGAGTTATACCGGCTGAGAATACAGCCATGGATGCGTTGGCTTTGGCAATCAAGTCAAAAGAAGGACTTGCCCACGCAGGCCATTTGAAACCGACTATTACAAGTATTACCGCTAGAATCGGAGCCCAAGCGACAGGTTGCTCAAGAGCATTTATTACGGGTTTCCAAGCGCTACTCTTTTTTTCAGAAGGTTCTTTTGTCTTGTCGAGAGAGGCATTAAGTAAAGAGAGTCCTATAGGAATAATGACTGCATTACAGATTATGCCGACTATGGCTACAACTAATGCCACTGATGATAGGGGAATGCTCGCTGAGACGAATATCGGTTCCAGAACAGCAAATCCAAGAAATCCGATGGTAGGTGATCCACTTATTAATGCGCTTACAGCTGCATCCGCGCCTGTGTTTTTCTTAAAACAATATTTGTAAATATAATATGTTGCCATGAAACATCCTATGATAACTACGGAGGCTACAATGGTTAGTTTCATATACTTTACCAGATCCTCTCTCGAAGCATCAACGATGGAGATGAACAAGGCTGCCGGAAGAGCGTAATCAAGAACTACCTTATTGAATTTCTTGGAGTCATTGCCATCGAAAACACCTTTCTTTCCCGAAATATAGCCTGCAAGCATAACCACTATTATCGGAACTATGGCATATAAGATAATATGTACCATCTGACTTTGTATTTAAAAACNACCGGGAAGCGAGATCCTTAATCTAAATCNCGGTNATTCTTTNTTAGAAAAATTGTTANTTNACAACATTTGTTGGCGANCCTTCAATGAAATTGGCAACATTGGCAACCGCAATATCCATCAATCGCTNACGGGCTTCAAAGGTTGCCCATCCCAGATGGGGGGTAGTGTAACAATTTCGAGCGTAAAGTAAAGGATTGTCAATTGTGGGAGGTTCACAAGACATGACATCTACGCCGGCACCTCGCAATCTGCATTTATTTAGAGCATCTGCAAGTGCGTTTTCGTCTACAAGCGGACCACGTCCTGTGTTGATCAAAATTGCTGACGGCTTCATCTTTGCCAAAGTTTCGGCATTGATAAGATGTTTTGTAGATTCCGTAAGCGGACAATGAAGTGATACTACATCACTCTCCTTCAAAAGTTGAACCAGATTATCTGCTTTATTCACCCCCATTGGAAGTGAATCGGCAGATTTAGATGACAATGCGAGAACTTTCATTCCGAATGCAAGGGCAATCCCGGCAACCTTACTTCCGATATGTCCGAATCCAACTATTCCGAAAGTCTTTCCGGAGAGTTCAGTAAGGGGTGTGTCCCAATAGCAGAAATCGGCATTACGACTCCAGCGTCCGGCGCGGTTGTCGGCAGTATAATGCTCAACATTATTTGTGATGGCAAGAAGTAGGGAAAAAACCATCTGAGCAACGGAATCAGTGCTGTAAGAAGGTATATTGGTAACAACTATGTCATTATCCCTCGCTGCTTTGATGTCCACGACATTGTAGCCTGTAGCAAGAACACCTATATATTTCAGATCAGGGAGTTTTTCAATAATCGGGCGGTCAATACCCACTTTGTTGGTGAGTAATATATCAGCACCTGTGGAACGCTTAATAATTTCAGAAGGATCGGTTCGGTCGTAAACCGTCACATCACCTAATTTCTTGAGTTTATTCCATGAAAGGTCTCCGGGATTCATCCCGTAACCGTCTAAAACTACTATTTTCATTAATTATATAAAGACTATTTATTCTTACAAAAGTAGAACATTTGCAACTTCGGCAAAGTTCAGAAGTATCACTGAATAAATAGGGAAATATAAAAGACAATTCATTTTATTGTAGAGAGAATAATATTAAGATTAAAACAAATATTATTCTGTTACATCGTTTTGGATAACTTTTCGCTTCGGTTTATATTATGGAATCCTATGTGCCGCTATATCAAATTATAATTTTCCAAATCCGAGTAGTGCCGCAACACCAATCATAATTAGAACGTATAATAAACCTGAGACGAGAATATAGAGTAAGAAAAAATTGATTCGTTTTTTGAAAGACTTTATAGGGAAGGCTTTATACATCGCCATTGAACAGATTAATATGGAATAGGCAATCTCCAACCCGGAATACCAAGACTCGGAAAGCAATGAAAGTGGACT
>WFMC01000181.1 GCA_009177205.1 Bacteroidales bacterium | reverse complement strand
TGCTTTATACTCTTGCCTTCTTATTGGGATTCTGTATTGATATTTTTTCCGATACGCCCGGAGTTAATTCGCTCTCATGCCTTATCCTTTCTCTTTTGAAACAACCGGTATTTTATGCTTATATTCCGCGTGATGATAAGACCAAATACCTAATTCCATCAATTTCGTCAATAGGTTGGCAAAATTATTCAAAGTTTCTTATCACAATCTGTGCAATTTTTTGTTTGACATACTTTTCAATAGAATTTTTTGACATTGCTTATTTAAAACAGATTCTTCTATTGACATTTGGAAGTTCAATTCTGACCTTCATTATCATTTATGGAATAGATTGTTTAATGGGTTCGGGCGAAAATAAATCTTCTCTCTAAAAATTTTATAAATGAAATCTTCTACTTATAAGGATTATAATCTTAGTAAGAGAAAATATATAATCGGAGGATTCATTACTGTTCTCGTAATTATTTTTATTATCAGACTTTTCAACCTACAGGTCGCAGAAGATAAATATAAAGAGAATGCCATCAGTAATGCCTTCCTACGCAGGGTTATTTATCCTGCAAGGGGGCTCATGTATGACAGAAACGGCAGATTATTGGTTTTTAATCAGCCGGCATACGATGTTATGATAATTCCAAAGGATGTTGGCAAGAATATTGACACTTTGGCTTTATGCAAGGTTCTTAACATATCTAAAGAAGACCTCGAAGAGAAGTTTAAGGAAATGAAAAATCCGAGAAAAAATCCCGGTTATTCCGCTTATACTCCTCAGAAACTGATTTCTCACCTTTCGCAGGAAGAATACGGGCGCCTGCAGGAGAAGCTATATCTTTTCCCGGGCTTTTTTGTGCAAAAAAGAACTGTCAGACAATATGCAAGTCCCGCGGGTGCGAATATTCTCGGAAATATCCGTGAAGTCAATGCAAAAGATATTGAACGGGATGACTATTATCGTTCAGGCGATTACACGGGTGATTTAGGTATAGAAAAGAGTTATGAGGGGAAACTTCGCGGAATTAAAGGTGAAGAAATTCTAATGAAAGATGCTCATGGACGCATAAAAGGGAAATATGAAGATGGAATACATGATGTTTCACCTGTATCGGGCAAGAACCTAACTCTTTCAATTGATATGAATCTTCAGGAATATGGCGAAGAATTGATGCGTGGGAAAATTGGAGCCATTGTAGCCATCGAACCTGAAAGCGGAGAAATATTATGTCTCGTCACATCACCCAATTATGATCCTTCATTATTAGTCGGTAAAGAACGCGGTAAGAATTACGGTAAACTTGCAAGCGACCCTCTTAAACCATTATACGACCGATCTATTCAGGGAGCATACCCTCCCGGATCCACTTTCAAGCCTACTCAGGGACTTATTTTTCAGCAGGAGGGCATTGTTACAACTTCTACTATGTATCCATGCCATCACGGGTATGTTAATAAACTACGTGTCGGTTGTCATGGACACGCCTCCCCCATATCTCTAAAGCCTGCATTGCAGACATCATGCAATGCCTATTTCTGTTAGGGCTTGAAAAATATGATTGATAAGCATGGCACAACCTCATCCAACCAACTCGAAAAATGGAAAAATTATATGGTGGAAATGGGTTACGGTTATAAACTTGGTGTTGACTTGCCGGGAGAGAGCCGTGGTTTTATTCCCAATCCTGATTTCTACAGCAGTTCATTCAGAGGAGCCAATTGGAGTGCTAACTCCATTATCTCCATTTCAATCGGTCAGGGTGAAGTTCTTGCGACTCCACTGCAAATCGCCAATCTCGGTGCAACAATCGCCAACCGCGGGTATTTTTACACACCTCACGTTGTGAAAGAGATTCAAGGAGATAAAATTGATTCCAAATATTCCGAGAAACATCAGCCACACATTAAAAAGGAATATTATCAAAATGTTGCTGAAGGTATGAGAATGGCTGTTTTAGGAGGAACCTGCCGCACAGCCAATCTTCCGGATATTGCAGTGGCAGGGAAGACGGGGACGGCTCAAAACCCTCACGGACGCGACCATTCAGTCTTTATGGGATTTGCACCATACGAAAATCCCAAAATTGCAGTGGCTGTATATGTTGAGAATGCAGGATTTGGCGCAACATACGGCGTGCCGATTGGCTCTTTGATAATTGAAAAATATCTGAAGGGAGAAATAAGCCCTGCGCGCAAGGGAATTGAAGAAAGGATGTTAAACTCAAATACTATTATTTCAAGTGGAGTTAAGAAACACTGACGCCAATACCTCCATGTTCAGGAGTCTGGACTGGATAACTATAGTACTATATATTCTCCTTGTAGGAGCGGGAATTTTCAGTATATATGCGGCAAGTTATGATTTTGACAATGCTGCAATTTTTGATTTCAATGAATTTTCCGGCAAACAATTGGTGTGGGCTGGATTGGGATTACTGTTGGGATGCGTAGTGCTGCTTATTGACTACCGACTTTATGAGGCTTACGCCTATCCTATCTATGCTGCCGTGCTCTTTTTATTATTGGTTACGATATTTGTGGCTCCCGACATAAAAGGTTCCCGTTCGTGGCTTGTTNTCGGACCAGTCAGTCTTCAACCTGCCGAATTTGGAAAANNTGCCACTGCANTTGCACTCGCCAAACTTTTTGATTCATATAATTTCAATCTGAATCAAAAATTATCAAATTACTTCCGTGCGCTGATCATAATATTTCTCCCCATAATTCTTATATTGCTGCAAAAGGAGACTGGGTCGGCATTGGTCTATATATCCCTTATTTTCGTTTTATATAGGGAAGGTATGAGTGGCTTGATACTATTTTCAGTTCTCAGTGCCGTTGTGTTTTTTGTCGTGGCAGTCAAATTCTCCGATCCTTTGATTTTAGGAATACCTATGGGTGAATTTACGGTCTTGCTCCTGATAAGTTTGATTTTCATTTGCATGCTCGTATTTTANTGCAAAGATATCATTATAGCCCGAAATGTTATTTTGGGATTTGTTGGTGCCGGAATTTTAGTTACAATCCTGGAATTATGCAACTTGCATATTAACGGAACCATATTTTTTATCACTATTCTTTCAGGAGGTTGCATTTATGTTGCCATTGCAATGTTCAAGCATAGAATTGAGAAATTCCTGATCACAATTTCTTTTGCAGCCTTGTCAGTAATGTTTCTGTTTTCGGTTAATTACGTTTTCAATAATATTCTCCAACCTCACCAACGTCAAAGAATTAAAGTTACTCTTGGCATTGTTGAAGACTTGAGAGGAGCCGGCTATAATGTGAATCAATCAAAAATTGCTATCGGCTCCGGAGGAGTCACCGGTAAGGGATTCCTAAACGGAACCCAAACAAAACTTAAATATGTGCCGGAACAACATACTGATTTTATCTTCTGTACCATCGGAGAAGAACAAGGTTTTATCGGGGCTTCCGCAGTTTTGATTCTTTTCCTTGCATTAATCCTGCGTGTTATTCACATTGCTGAGCGCCAACGAACTCCGTTCGGAAGAGTGTATGGGTATTGTGTGGCAAGTTATTTAATATTCCATTTATCAATTAATGTGGGAATGGTATTGGGGCTATGCCCTGTAATCGGGATTCCTCTCCCCTTTTTCAGTTATGGAGGAAGTTCTCTTTGGGGCTTTACAATTCTTCTCTTCATCCTTCTGAGAATAGACGCCGCCCGAAAAGAAAGGTAACGTAATACCAAATCTTCTTAATTGAATTCTTCGATGGATAGTATAAAATATTCTGCAGGAGAGTTATATCAATTAATTCTCACAGAAAAGTTCAATCTTTCGTGTTTCTAAATATTATGTTTTTCATTTCAGGGTGAATAAACATCTTTACCATTCGGCTTTATCCATTCTCTTGGCACCAATTGAATATCAAGATTAGAATTGTCTTAATTAACTTTTTGTTTAGGCTTTGGATGTAATTCGAAGAAGTAGTTCATCGGCTGTCATCTCTTCCATCCGTGAGAAAGCAAATAATTTCTTCCCGAGATCCTTCAATGAAGCACCAATATGGTAGATAGTATTGTCTATTATCAGAAATCTGTCATGAGCCTTCTTATAGATTTTCAATTCAATGGGAGGATATTGTTTATTATGGCGTTTTAAATCGTTTTTGATAATCTCATTTTTATCTGATGTATAAATTAAGGCGGAGACACCTGCATCTCGTTTGTCAAGTTGCTGGAGAACTGANTAATCAGCATAGTTATNAATAANTACAATCCTGTTTTNTGCACTCTGAATTAAGTCACATACCAAANCATAGGCANCANAGNTACGATNTNCAAANAAGATACCCTCAATTGGAGGAATAGAAGTATTGACAATGAAATCTACTTTGTCAGCAAGAGAGTCCAATCTTTTCTCATGGTCAAGAAGCCTATCATCTATTCGTCTTTCCATGTTCAATAACCGCTGATTGATACTATAGCCACGTAGCATATAATACTTCAATTCCTTATTTGCCCACTGTCTAAATTTTGTTGCATTAACGCTATTGACTCTATATCCAATCGAAAGAATTG
>WFMC01000076.1 GCA_009177205.1 Bacteroidales bacterium | reverse complement strand
ATATAGATAATGTAAAAAAGTATTATGCTTTTCAGCATGGTGATTATTCGAAAAATGATAATCTTCTCCATTTTAAAGTTGTTATTCATGCCGGTGAATCTGACGCATTGATAAATTATCGAAAGGCTTGTTTGAATATGGGATTAAGACATACTCTTAGTTATATTGATGCAACCCTGGGTGTAGCCTCCGCTTATTTTTTCAACAACGGGAACCCGATAGTTACCTTTGATTATGCATGGAGCAATTCCCAAGCTACTATTCCCAAGTATGCATTTGAGCAACACGATCGGGTTATTGAACTTACATCAAAAATTGTTGGATATTGTTCTAATACTCCAATATTAGATATTTTATTTGGACTTCCCTTTTATTTATATGTTTCAATATTTTTAATTGGAATTATTCTTTACCAAAAAAATTATAAAGGTCTTATAATTTTCTTTCCCATTATTTTATCAATAGGTATTTTATTTTTAACACCTGTTGCTGCAGGACGCTATATTTGGCCTATAACAATAGCGATTCCATTACTTTTTATGTATATAATTAAGANTAATCATTTAAATTATACATCGTGATTACAAAAAACATAGCGATCTTGATCCCTTGTTATAATGAAGCAAAAACTATAGCCAAAGTAATTGATGATTATAAAAAGGTTTTGCCGGATGCAAAAATTTATGTATACGACAATAATTCCACAGATAACACTTCTGAGATAGCAGAAATGCATGGAGCGATTGTTAGACATGAGTTTAGACAAGGTAAAGGAAATGTAATACGTTCAATGTTTCGCGATATAGATGCGGATTGTTACTTGATGATTGATGGTGATGATACCTATCCTGCAGAGTCTGCGAGAGAAATGTGTGGATTGGTTATGGATAAAGGTGTGGATATGGTGATAGGAGACCGATTGTCTTCAACGTATTTTGAAGAAAACAAACGTCCGTTTCATAATTTCGGCAATAGTTTGGTAAGAAGTCTAATAAATAAATTATTCCATGCAAATGTAAAGGACATAATGACCGGATATCGAGCTTTTAGCAAGAATTTTGTTAAAAATTTTCCTGTTCTAAGCAAAGGTTTTGATATTGAAACTGAAATGACCATTCATGCATTGGATAAAAATTTTCTTTTAAGAGAAGTAGAAGTCCAATATAGAGATCGCCCCGAAGGAAGTGTTTCCAAACTAAATACTTACTCCGATGGATTAAAGGTGTTACTGACTATTGCGAGATTATTTAGAGATTATAAACCTTACTTATTTTTTTCCATTTTGGCGATTATTCTTTTTCTGATTTCGTGTGGTTTGTTCCTGCCAATTTTTATTGAATATGTTCATACTGGATTAGTTCCGAGATTCCCTACTCTGATTGTTAGTGGCTTAATCCTACTTTCTTCTATAATTAGTTTCTTTTCCGGTTTAATTTTGGAAGTTATTGCCAGAAAACATAAACAATTATTTGAAATTTGGATGAATAGATGAAAATTTCGCTAAAACGAAATATTAACGAAATTATCAAATTTGGAATAGTAGGTGGAATATGCACCGGAATAGATGCCGTAATATTTTATTGTTTTCATAACCCCCTTGGTTATAATATAGCAATAATATTAGGTTTTTTAATCAGTATAGGTGTAAACTATTTATTGAATATTTATTGGTCTTTTTCTACACGACCTTCAATAAAAAATGCTGTTGGAGTTTTGGGTGCTCATACTTTTAATATTTTTATAGTAAGACTTGGATTAATGTGGCTCTTTGTTGAAATTATTGATTTGCAAGTCCGTCTCGCCTATATCCCAATGCTTACTATTTCTATTATAACCAATTTCTTAATCATTCGATTTATAGTAAAAAGATATTGATTAACCAAGTCTTATCCGAGGGGTGTAGATAAGGGACTATCAAGTAATTATTGGATAATTTGAGATACATACTTTTTCACAAAATTAAAATAAGGTGCTGCTGATTACCGGTGGCACAGGCTCTTTTGGTAACGCTGTGTTACGCAGGTTCTCGACAGTGATATCAAAGAAATACGTATTTTGAGCCGAGATGAAAAGAAGCAGGATGATATGCGCCATAAATTGCAGAATCCGAAAATCAAATATTTTATTGGTGACGTAAGAAATAAGGAGTCTGTAGATATTGCGATGCGCGGTGTGGATTATGTCTTTTCAGCCGCTGCCTTGAAGCAGGTTCCTTCTTGTGAGTTCTTTCCAATGGAAGCCACTCGCACAAATGTTGAGGGCACCAACAATGTACTTCTTTCCGCAATTGAAAATGGAGTGAAAAATGTAGTGGTGTTATCTACCGACAAAGCGGCATATCACATAAATGCAATGGGAATTTCCAAAGCTCTGATGGAAAAAGTTGCAATCGCAAAAGGACGTGAACTCGGAGAGAATGCACCGACCACAATATGCTGCACCCGATATGGCAATGTAATGGCGAGTCGCGCCTCAGAAATTCCCTTGTGGATTGACCAGATGACGTCCGGAAAAGAAATATTATCCGGTTATATCTCGGTTCATTTTACTATTTTGTCAATGTTATTTTAAAATGATTAATCTTTCAATTAAGATGCTTAAAAAATTTTTTATGATAATAAAGGAATGTATTATTATTGGTTGGATGTGACAAAAGGTATAGGAATAATACTTGTTATTTTAGCGCATTGTATCTTTCNATGTAATTGGTTGATAGACTATNNTCACATGCCTTTATNTTNCATAATAGCAGGNATNACCTATAACCCAAANGNATTNTATAATTTTATAATATCAAAGACCAATAGAATATTTGTTCCATATTGTTTCTTTGCTGTAATTTCAGCCATAATAAGTTATTTTCCACATGGTTTTGGTGGAGTATTAACGGACCTTTATGGTTTCTTCAAGACATTTTTGTCGCTTTGATTATAATGCGGTTTTCTTCATATCTTCACCGAAGAGGAAGAATAATTTTAATTATAATATGTTTATTTGTTACTTGGCTATTATCCCGGATGCCTGAAGCGCGGAAGGTATTACCTTTTAATTTATCCTTAGGGTTATTATCTTATATCTTCATTTCTTTTGGTTATTCTATAAAAGATTTGATAATATATTGTAGTAATAAAAAAATAGTTAATTGTGTCTTGGGAATTGTGAGTGTATTTATTTTCTTAATCTTAGCTTTTTATGCTCATAAAACCGGAATGGAGGGATCTTATGTTAGTTGGTCTTTGTTCGAGTTTAATTATTTTTTAGCATTTTTATTGGCTATTTTCGGCACTTTGGCTACAATATTTGTTTGCCTACTTATAGAAACATGTAACCATTAGGATGGTTTGGGAAAAACTTATTTGGTATTATTAAGGTTGATTTTCCTTTTGGCGTGGTTTT
>WFMC01000186.1 GCA_009177205.1 Bacteroidales bacterium | reverse complement strand
TTTGAGAATTGCGAGGATTAGTGAAGACTGTTGCAGAAACACAATCCTTACGTTTATCAAGCGTTTTTAGAACACGATCGTCAACATAATTGTCTATGAGGGTGACGCGGCGGTTTCCTTTACTGACTAAGTCAGAAATCAAGGTATAAGCATCGAATATTTGACCTCCATAAAAGAAACCTTCGATTGGTTCTGCTTCCTTATCATCAAGACGAGTCAACACCTCTTCTATTTTTTTGTCGGTATCGCTCTGGTGTTTTTGTAATAAGAGCTGATGATGTTCCAACGTTTCAAGTCTCTGAAACATGTGAGCATTGCTTATTAGGAAACTACGCATTGCAGTGAAGGCACGCATTATCCGAATGTTAACCTCTATTGCAGTCTTAGATCGAAGCACACTACTGAGCATAGCCACTCCATTCTCTGTAAAAGCATAAGGAAGATATTTGATGTTATACCCTTGTTTCAAGATCACATTTTGTGACCTTGAATTTGAAGACGCAATTTGCGACCTCAAATTTTCCGCTTCATCTTTGGTAAGCTGAAACATAAAATCCTCTGGAAATCTCTCAATATTACGTTTTACTGCTTGATTTAAAGCACGTGTTTCTACCCCATACAATTGTGCCAAATCGCTATCAAGCATTATCTGTTGACTACGAAGAACATGTATGAGTTTTTCCACAGGCATTAAATCAGAATTTGACTCTCCTGTTACTGGAATTAAAGGTATTTTATTGGATTCTTCCATTTGTTTCTGACTTTGAAATACAAAATTAGTAAAAATTTTAAACATTTAGGTGATAAGCATCAGATAATCAGCAGAAACGACTCATAACATCACCTATTATACTTACAGAAATTGTTATGAAGATATTCGTTATGGCAAATGCTTTGAAATATCGGAATAATGACTCTTTTAATAGATTTTCATATAGATTGAGTCACCTAATAAAAACAGGTCTACTTTCTTCTTAACCAGTATAGGCGTTTGGGCTCAGGCATACGCTCAATGGCATAGCGAAGAGAGGTGCGGGAAAGTCGAGAATAGTTTCTTTCAAGATAATCTGTCAGGACTCTTATATCTTTCTTTCCGATTTCGCGGAGCATCCAACCCATAGCCTTATGAATAAGGTCATGGGAATGATTGATTAGTCTATCGCAAAGTGTTAAGGTGGCATCATAGATTCCGTGACGAATAAAATTGAGTGTTGTCACAATAGCTATCCTCTGTTCCCATAGATTTTCGCTATCTGCAAGCCTGCAAAGGATACCATGGTTATCGTTGGTTGAAAGACGCATAAAAGGACCCAATATATATTGACAAGACAAGTCAACCAAATCCCAATTATTAGCTTGCCTGGCATGGATAAGATAAAATCTCGCAATCTTTTCGCGTTGAAGGCTTTTCCCCACTATCATTGCCTCATTGTCATTTTTCTTTGGCAGATTANCATTCATCTNCTNCACCAAAAGCAACAGACCACATNGTCTNACNTCATGCCAAGGCGAATAGAGANGTTTTTCNANCNCCTCCAATGACACCTGCANNTTGGCTTCCTTTACCACTGCCCTGGTTTGAGGTACTTTCAACCCTAAGAATTTATCTCCTTCTCCGTATTCACCTTTCCCCGTTTTGAAAAACCGCATTAATTGATGGCGTTGAGTTTCATTCTGCTCAGCAAGGAGCAACTCTTCAATTTCTGCGGAACTGATATTTTTCTTTTTATTCATGGTCGTGAAGGTAGGNTAACCTTAAATTATTATTAATAGTTTTTCAATCCTTAATATTTCNGAACATTAACCTTTATTGNTGNTAGAGCNCTATATTGATNGNTTAGGTCTAATTGNTTCGGACTTAAAATGCAAATTTANCAAAAATCCTTATTCTTACAATATGNCTCAGACAGNCAAGTAAATTCNNTNGNCTATTAAACATAAATTCATCATGCTACTTCAATATGACCATGCTCCATAAAAATCACATTGTAANTCTTATNGTCCAGATCAGGATAAAATAAATTCAGNCCGTTCATATTGAAAAAAGGGTGCACCACGAAAAGCGATGCACCCTTTATTAAATGGCTTAATTGATAATTCTCAGGTAATAATTACTTCTTTATTATCTTATGTAATATTTACTTAAAGATTATTTCCATAATTATTTCACGAGAACTTTATTACCGTTTATTACGTAAAGTCCGGGAGTAAGACCTTTGAGGGATGATGCCTTCTGAAGCACGACTGTGCCATCGAGAGAATAAACATCGTAAACATTCTTCGTGTATTCATTGACCGTAACCACTTCGGTTGCATCACCGGAGTATGAATAGACAATTGAAACGCCTTTCATAGGTTCGCCATCATAAAGGAATGTTCCATCCGGAATATCCAGAGTATAATAACCTTTATTATGATATGCTTCACCCTCTTCTTCGCTATATGCACCGCTACCGTTGTTGGCAAACAGGAGTGTCAATTGATATACAGGGTCAACCGTCGGCAATTCTTCATCGCCCTCCGCTACGACATTGACATCGTGAGGTTGAATCCCGGTTAATTGACAAGTTTTGTCATCAAGGGGATTAATAACGCCGATAACGTTCNGAACGTCTTNCTCCGCAGCGGAATAACTCATCATTAGCCAGTCTCCATTGGCAGCGACAGAGATAANATCTGTATTAAGGCCGAGNTGAACGATNCCAAGACCTACNGTCATCATTTCATCGTTTGTGCCGGGCCACTGGCAATTATCGGGTGTCACCTCGGTAGTCGAGGGGAAAAGCAAAGAATAATAATCCGCAAAATTCTCAGGTTCCTTTACTTGCAGTTCATATACCATTGTCAAGCCCGGGAAATTTGCATCTCTTCCACACCATTCATCCCATTCCGGGTCATCAACTGCAATTCTGCCGGGATTAACCGTAAATGTGTACTTCCCGGACACCCATTGAGTGTTATTCCAGCCGAACGAGAATACAAACGCATTATTGGCCCAGTCAATTCTCGGTGTGGAGCATGATAGATTTACGGAGCCATCCTCGCTCACGAGAGTTGCGACATTATCAGAATAATCCAATTGAGTTGCATTGGGGAATGCAAGAACAATTTCAGTGAGTGATGAAACCGCACTTTCACCTGACGGTGTCAGAACGTATGTAAAATCATCTTCCACTTCGGCTGTGTAGTTGTATTTGAATTCAAATGCCCCCATGGGAACATCGTCATAAAGCAAGAAACCTTCAGGAATTAAAACAGTGTATTCTCCATTTTTCTTAAATTCATCACCAACGGGAAGTTCAGAGAAATATAAGTCAAATGAACCGGCACCCACAAGGAACGAATCTTCTGTATCATCATTATTTCCGACAGCCGGCACGAAGNTAGCTTCCTCGAGACTGCAAGTCGCTATTTCTGTGCCCTCGAAACTCAGTGTTGCCTTTAATTCGAGTGCCTCGTCAGCTTTTGAAACTTTACTATCCTTCAAGGTGTATTTCACGACACCGAGGCCATTCGGGGCATTCTTTGGATTAGCTTCCATAGCAGCAGGCGCGCTGAGACTTAAAATTTCGCCCAGTGAGGGTGCGGGAGGAGCAGGCAAAGCTACTGTCAAATCAGTAATATCTACTGCTCCGCTCTGATTAATCATACAGTCTTCCATATCAGCTTTGGAAGCATACAGGAAGAATGAATTTAGAGGGATTGACACTTCATAGGTGACGGGTGCGCCCTTGAATTCGACGGTTTCTTTTAAAGTGAGTTCGACAAAAGAAGGATTGTCACCGCTTGCGTCAACACACTTATATGCATAATGACCTACAACATTTGAAGATGAAGTTGCCGGGTCATGTTCAATAAGCTGCATGTCTGCGTCAGCCACAATACCCCAATCCTCACGCGTTACGAATTTTGCCGTAGGATAAGACAAGGTAATATCAGTCAGTTGTGACTCTTCCACCGTTTCCCCGCTCTTGATGGATACATTGCATTGGAAGTGGTTGCCGATTTGAAAACTGAATTCGATATCTTCATTTGACATATCACTGTCTGCAGCCTTGATAGCGCCTGCAGGCAAACGGAAATACCAATCCCTATAACATTCATCATCCGGATATTTGCCAAGATAATTCTCAAGTTTTAAGATAACCTGAGTATTGTTATCAGGATTTACATAAAATGCGTTGGCATTGCTGATGGGAGTTTGAAAAAGTGTTAAATATTTTGTCTCAATCTTCACATCACCTGCAACGGCACGGTCAATCTCAACAGGCTGATTGAAAGTCAGCGTTATCTGGTTGATTTTGTCATATGCCTCCACAGTGGAATTTGCTTTGGGATAAGACTTCACAAGTGTTACCGCTTCTGCCGAAGCCTCAACTTTTGCGTGGGCTTCAGATTGAGAAGCAGACACATTCCATGCAACGGCACTGCCGGTCAACAAAACTAATGTTGCTGCAATAGAAGCGAATTTGAATGGGAGTAAATTTTTCTTCATAAGCGAAAATTTAAGTGAATAATTATGATAATTTTAACAGATACAGTTTCTTTTATTAGGATTAATATACAAAAGTAAAGATTTTTCTTTAATAAAAAAAAAAAGATTAATCTTTTNTAAAAAATTTTACGAAATGCANTTTANANCAGCGAGGTATAAANCTGTATNTNATGTTTTACCANATCCTCTATTGAATAATCTCTTACTGCTATACGTCTCGAAGCTTTGCCCATATTTTGACGCAATTCTTCATCTTTCAGCAACATATCCACTTTCTCAGCAATCTGCGCAGGATTCATCGGTGAAACCAGATAACCGTTGACCCCATTTTCAACAGTATCCCTACACCCGACACTATTGCAAGTAACAATCGGCAGTCCCGAAGCTGAGGCTTCGAGCAATACTCGTGGCACTCCCTCTCTGTAATAACTCGGATATGCGAATATATCAGCATTACGCATCAATTCCGACATATCAGTTCGATAGCCCAACCACTTGATATAATTACCATCNGCCAATTCCTTAATTTTCTCTTCCGGAATGGCATTNAGNCTATTCGCCAGNTGGCCGCNNACNTGAAATTCAACTTTNTTTTCCCACTTAGGTCTCAACAGTTCAGCGGCAGATATAAAATCTTCTATTCCTTTGCTTTTCAGCAATCGTCCTGCAAATAAAACTATCAGTTTTGCTTTTTCATGCTTCTCGGGCGTCTTTCGCGGATGATATTCTTCAAGGCTCACCCCGGAGCCCTTGATATATGCGGCTTCATGCTCTTTTAGCAATCCGGCTTTCCTGAATAATTCCTGATCTTCAAAGTTTTGAAAAATAGTGCGCGCGGGGATAGNTATGTTTCTTGAAAATTTTAAAANTTTGAAAATTNCACTTGGCACNANATTCTNAGGATTCAAAAATAATATTCCCAATCCGCTCACCGCATTTACAATCCCTTTTGGCGTCGGAGCAAATTTTGACGCGAGATTCCCGGCTAAAATCAATTTCATCCCAACGAAATGCGCTATCGAGCCCGGATATTTCTTTAGCAAATGCTCAAGAAATCTGACAACCCGCCATTCTTCAAGGGGATTCATGCTGCGAGGCGAAATCGGCATCTTTTCATATATAAAACCGCGTTGCTCTATTTCCCGCGCCAACCCGGTATCCGCGCAAGTAACTATCACTTCCCATCCAGCCCGCTTTGCACCCTCAGCAACAGCAACCCTATGAGAAAGAAAGAAAATATCCTCATTGACAGCTATGATAAGTCTCTTTTCAGCCTCATTCTTGCTTTCTTCCTTCATAATCTCTAAAATGATAATCAGTGCGCTGCTCCGCTTTTGATTCACGTTCGGGGCATTTCAAAAGATATTCCACTATTATGCTGTCTTGTCGAGCGTCAGTCTCGCCATTTGCCCAGGTAGTATATGGATAATATTTATCATAGCAGTGCTCACTCTTTATCAAGGCTATCGGCACAAAATAAGAATGTATATAGAATCCCAGCCATGGAGAAAGCACTAAACACCATAGTAATCTTCTCAATTCAAGGCGCGTTTTATCTGATTTCACCCGCAGAACATAATTTCCTGCCGAAGGAAAAGTTAATGTCGTGGCGACTATTAATATAGGGAAAATATAAAGATTCAGGCGCGCAATAGGCTCATGAATAATGCCGAACGAACCGATAACTGCATAAAATCCCGCAATCGGAATGAATTGCTCAGCCAACTTAAATTTCCTGAGTGCATACAGCAATACCACGGGATATACCAAATAGATAACGGCATATCCTGCCCAACCTTTCCAATTCAGCACGGGTAAGTTTTCGGTCAAATTAATTTTGACCTTTACCGCTACCCAGCATAAATAAGACTCGGAGTTCAAATCCGAAATCAAATTATCCCATAAAGGCCCGGTGGCACCTAACAGAATTGAAAATAAAATGCTCACACCCATGACGGGTAAAAGATACCTTAAATCTGTGAATATCTTTCTGACCTTAGGAATTTGAAGGAACAGGATAACATACAGGAATATGGCAGAAAAGTGAATGAAGGCTGCCAATAAAACCTTCAGGACAAAAATCTTATTATTCCCGGCAATGTAATCTTTCCAGCTCCACAAGAAAATACCGGTGGCAGCCGCTTGTCTTACAACCTCGAAATTAAAAGTAGTGAAGAGGACAATATAAAATATAAGAAATGTCAGAAACCAATAATTCGTATAGCGGATAACAAAGCGTGTAAAGGGGATTACGAATAGAAGAGCAAAAACGCCCTGAACAATCACACAAGCTGCAACCTCACCCAGCGGACGAAGTAAAGAAAATAATAATTCAATACGCAAAATCGGGATATATTGGGGCATATCCTTCACTATCTCCATCGCCGGCAGTTTGAGAATGTGATAGCGAAGCATAGTTGTGTCCAGCCCCACATTCAATCGGAGCGCATCCATTATTATAATAGCACCGGCAAGACTCCAGAG
>WFMC01000064.1 GCA_009177205.1 Bacteroidales bacterium | reverse complement strand
GTCATTTTAATCGGACCGGAAGGGGATTTCTCTGAATCGGAAGTCTCTGCTGNAGTGNAAGCAGGATTTATTCNCGTCACTTTCGGTGANAGCNGATTCCGCACAGAAACCGCAGCTCTCGCAAGTATAGCCATCATCCATTTCTTGAATCAACAATCATCTAATTGAAATTTAATTATAATCTGAATATGAAGTTTTTTAAATCCTTTTTCATTCTCGCATTGGGAATCTCTTTTCTTGGAAATGCACAGCAAATTAATCCCATTACTAGAGCCATGCTCAATGGGTATAACGAAATTCTGAAAGAGAACCCTAAAGATTATAATACCTTATACGAAAGAGCCGCACAATATTACAGCATTTCTCAATATGACAATGCGCTCAACGACCTCACCAAAGCGCTCGAGTTTACTCCCGTCAAGGATAAAGATCTGCGCCTTAGAGAATTGACACTCCTCGCCGATGCGGCTACGGAGACTTCAAATTATGAATTGGCACTAAAGGCTATCAACGATGCACTTCAGATTCAACCGGATAATTATGCCAATCTCTATAAAAAAGGGAATATTCTTTTATACCTGAATCAACCTCAGGATGCATATAGGGTTTTCGCTTCTATGCAATCACTGAAATCACGCAGCCAGGAAGCATATTTCGGAATGGCTAAGGCAGATATCATGCAAAATAATTTTCAGGAGGCAGAAGAACTCATGAAAGAAGCAGAGAAGGCAGATCCATCTAATTATATTACTTACTGCCGACTCGGAGACCTCTATCTTGATATGAATCAACCGGAAAATGCAGCACAAAATTATCTTGTCGGCTATTCACTATCCGAAAATTCCGATCGCGCATTGACTTCCTTAATTAACCTTGCTGAAAAGAACTATGATGCAGTGGCAACGGCTTTGGACTTCGCCATTCAAAAATCAGAAAGCAAAATTCCTATGCTTTTCCTTAAAGGGAACATTGCAGAAAGGAGTGGCAACTACAGCCAGGCAGTCGTAGCTTTCGAGCANCTGCTCGNATTTCCGCAAGCGCAATCTGCCGGCGTCTACCTCTCTATGGCTAAGGCTCAATTAGGACTNAACAAACTCTCTGACGCGGAAAAATATCTAAACCAATCATTATCCGCCACACCATCCGAACCNGCTTATTCCCTTATGGCGGNAATAGACTTGGCAAACGGCAAAAATTCAGAAGCTTTGAAAGCCGCTCAAAGCGCCCTACTGATTGATTCGCAATCACCGGATGCTTTTTTGAAGAAAGCTGAAGCACAAACGGCATTAAAAGATAAAGATGGCGCATTGACTACTCTTAACGAATTGATTATGACAGCTCCCGACAATATGTCGGCTCTTCTTCTCCGCGCCTACGTCAATGAAAATCTTGCCAATAACGGTAAAGGTGCTATTTCAGATTTCAATCGCATTGTTCTTAACAATGCCGAAACCCCGCAAGATAAAGCCATCAAGGGAATTGCAATGGTCAAGGCAGGCAAAAAATTAGATGCTGACACGTTCATAGAGAAAGAATTGCTCAATTCTCAGTCCGGAGATTATCTATATTGGGCAGCCGTTTATAATGCGCAGACCGGCAATCTTGAAAAAGCAAAAGAGCTATTGGATAACGCCATATACGCGGGCTTCCAGAATCAATACCTTATCAACAGCGCCAATACTCCCTGGCAAACTATAGCTCCGATCCGCCATCTTCTGAAATCAAAAAAATAGAATAATGATATAGACACAAAAAAAAGACTCTCAATCGAGAGTCTTTTTTTGTAGCCGATCCGGGACTCGAACCCGAGTCTCCACCGTGAGAGGGTGGCGTGCTAACCGCTACACTAATCGGCCATACGGGAGATTCCATTATCATGGGTTATCTCCCTTTTGCTTTACAAAGTTACGGATATTTTTTGAATCCGCAAAATATTACGCAACTTTTTCGCAGTTCTTACTCTGCAGCAGCTTCAGGTGCAGCTTCAGCTGTTTCTGCTTCAAGTGCTTCCTTGGCAGCTGCTTCTTCAGCTGCAAGTTTCTCTGCTTTTTTCTTCGCTACAGCTTCGCCCTTCTGACGATTCTTTTCTGCTTCTGCTTCAAAACGCTTCTTAGCATCTTCTGCAGCAGCTGCATTCTTCTTGGCTTTAGCTGCATCAGCTACTTTTGTGCGATCTGCTTTCCAAGCATCAAAACGCTTTTGCGCTTCCTCTTCAGTGAAAGCGCCTTTCTTAACACCAATGCGAAGGTGTTTCATCAACATTACGCCCTCCTTTGAAAGAAGTGAACGAACTGTGTCTGTAGGAATTGCACCTACCTCTACCCAATACAAAGCACGGTCGAAGTCTAAACTTATTGTAGCAGGATTAGTGTTCGGATTATAAGAACCTATCCTTTCAATAAATCTACCATCTCGTGGTGCCCTGCTATCGGCTACTACAATTGGATAATAAGCGTAGCCTTTGCGGCCATGACGCTGTAATCTGATTTTTGTTGCCATTTAACTTGCCGGTTATTGATATTGTTTTCAGGGATTTTTTATCGCCTCCCTTTTTTAGCGACACAAAATTAACGCTTATTTCTGATTCAGCCAAATTTTATACAATCATTTTTATCCCTTAACAGCTTTTTTTCTTAANTTTGCACTAAGATTTAAGTTATAGNTCTAATCAATCGCTCCTCACTTTCCATATTTACTTCTGCTTCATCAATTTCCCCTATGAGCGAATATACACTCCTTTCACGCCTTGACGGCATTGAAAGCCGCTTTGAAGAAGTGGCTACCCTTATCACCGACCCTAACGTCATCGCCGATAGAAATCGTTATGTCAAACTCACTAAAGAATATAGCGACCTTGNAAAGTTNGNTAAAGCNNCNCGTGATNATAAGTGNTTAATCAATAATATTGAAGAATCNAAACAATTGNTNGNCNNAGAANCTNACGAAGAGATNAAAGANANNGNTAAGGAGGAATTGGAANCTGCATCAGCAAAAATTCCGGAAATTGAGGAGGAAATAAAACTTTTATTAATCCCGGCAGACCCTGATGATTCAAAAAATGCAATCGTAGAGTTACGCGGAGGTACCGGTGGCGATGAGGCAGCACTCTTTGCCGGCGACCTTTTCAGAATGTATCAGAAATATGCCGAGTCAAAAGGTTGGCAGTTGGCTGTTTCATCTTTCTCCGAAGGCTCCGCAGGCGGATTCAAAGAAATAATCTTCACCCTCTCCGGCAGCGGTGTCTACGGACTTATGAAATATGAAAGCGGAGTGCATCGGGTGCAACGTGTCCCTGTTACCGAGACTCAAGGTCGTGTCCATACATCTGCCGCGACAGTTGCCGTTTTACCCGAAGCGGAAGAATTTGATGTCGAAATCAACGAAGGAGAAATTAAATGGGACACTTTCCGCTCCGGAGGCGCAGGCGGACAGAACGTCAACAAAGTGGAATCAGGTGTAAGATTGAGATATAATTGGAAAAACCCGCTGACAGGAGTGGTGGAAGAAATCCTTATTGAATGTACCGAGACTCGCGACCAACCCAAGAATAAGGAAAGGGCTTTGTCAAGATTAAGAACTTTTATTTACGACAAAGAACATCAGAAATATCTTGACGATATCGCTTCCAAACGAAAAACAATGGTCAGCACCGGNGACCGCTCTGCAAAGATTCGTACATATAATTTCCCTCAAGGGAGAATTACCGACCATCGAATCAATTATACAATCTATAATCTCCCGGCTTTCCTTGACGGAAATATCCAGGACTGTATCGACCAATTGATTATTGCTGAAAATGCGGAAAAATTAAAGGCTTCAGAATTGTAATTACGTCTCTTATTCCCTGACGAATATAAAATCAGATAACTTTGATTGGCAGAAATATTAATTTTTAACATTTACAAGTAATCTTTATGCTCCCTTCTATTGTTATAATGGCAGAAGAGAGCATAAAACTTATCTTCTATTTCGCAAAAACGCCAAAACAAAATTCTGAAATCCTATAACCCTGCAAAATTATGAAAACATTATCAATTATTTTTTACACCATAGGAGCCATTCTTCTTATAGTTTCATGCTTCACAATGACCGTAAGCGCAACTTGGTGGCTCGGAGGTTCGGCAGTTATTGCACTGATTATCGGTTGCATTTGCCAATACAACACTTCACGCAATGACCATCAATATCATCATTATAACAGTTGATGGACTGTAGACAACAAATTTTTAGGTATTAAATAATTCGTTAGCCTGCGACAAAGTCGCGGGCTTTCCAATATCTATAAGTTGCAGTTCTTTAACCAATTCCCCTTTTACATCCAAATGACCTATAGAATCCAAATAAAAATCAATTATTGAAAAAACTCCCTCCCTGTTCTGACGTAACATCTCCTTTCTTATCGCTTCAGGATTGACAATATGGATTCCTGAAAAAGCATATTCCCTTAAATCCTCCTCTTTAAGACTATGTTGCGTCATTGTAGAAGGTTTGAATTTGCCTTCCTTCTTGTTATGCCATCCCCTCAACTTCCCGGATTCGCTGAAAATCAATTGCCTTGACGACTCTCTGGGGCTTACTATAAGAGTTGCCTTATTCCCCGCTTCAACATGATTATTGGCTATTTTTTTCAGTGGAGCATTTGACAATATATCCACATTATGAATAACCACCGGCTCATCACCGGGGAAAAAACTCAGGGCATATTGCAAACCTCCTCCGGTGTCACGCAAAAGGTCGCTCTCATCACTTATATCTATCTTTATTCCGAAGTTATCGTTGGCTCTCAGAAAATCTACTATTTTTTCGCCGAAATGATGAATATTGATTACTATCTCACTTATCCCTTCACCTTTCATTCTCTCAATCACCCTTTGAAGCATTGGCACTCCACCTACCGGAACCAACGCCTTTGGATTATCCAAGGTGAAAGGGCGAAGACGAGTCCCTAAACCTGCAGCCAATATAAAACCTCTCATATCTCGTTATTCTTTCCCAATATTTTATTTATCCCTTGTTCACGGTGGATTACCCTTACCTTGACTTCCGGATAAATGGATTTAATTATTTTTGAAAATTGTTCAGCGCAATAAACTGAACGATGACGCCCACCCGTGCATCCGAATCCAACCTGTAACTTATTAAAACCTCTTCTGATATATGTCTCTACACTCGGCTTTACAAGTTTAACCGCGGAATCAACAAATTCAAACACTTCTCCCCTCTCNTCAAGANATCCAATCACAGGCAGGTCAAGTCCCGTAAGTTGTTTATACTCATCATATCTTCCGGGATTATGCATCCCTCTGCAGTCAAACATAAAACCTCCCCCATTTCCTGACAAATCCTGAGGATAGCCTTTTTTATACGAGAAACTTAAAACCTCTATCAATAAACCTGGTTCGTCAACCTCATTCCATCTCTTATCATCTACTATTTTCCGACAAATTTTTTCTATCTCCCCATACCTGCTTATCACCCTCGCGTCAAGTAAGCTTTTTAAATTTTTCACAGCTCCCGGGATACTCTCAATAAAATGAGCTTTCTTCTCAATCAATCCTCTGAATCCGTATGCACCAAGCACTTGAAGAGTGCGAAACAATATCATAGTGTCAATCAAACGCTTGGCATTATTGATATCAAATTCTCTTTTTGATCGGAGTTCGGAAAGATAAAAATTTATCATCTCCCGACGGAATTCATTTGTAAAACCTGCTCTGGCTTGCCATAAGAGTGAAACTATATCATATAAAACGGGACCGAGTCTGCCTCCCTGAAAATCAATAAATCCGGGCTTCCCTGACTCAATCATGATATTTCTGCTTTGAAAATCCCGATACATGAATCCGAGCAAGGAGTGGGGAATATCGGTCATATCTGAAGCGAACATCTCAAAGTCATTTTCGAGAGCCTCTTCATCAAATTGAATACCGGCAACCTTTACGAATTCATATTTAAAATAATTCAAATCCCACATAACCATTCGCTTACCAAACGGCTTGTTGAACGTTAAATCTTTCCATAGAGACTCATTGAGTGTCTGAATTTCGACAAGTCCTTTAATCGATTTTTCAATAAGAGATCTCAATTCAATTTCAGGATTGTTATCATTCTTTTTGCAACTCTCAATCAACTGATATAGAGATTCATCCCCAACAGAAGATTGAATATACCAGGAATAATCCTCGGCATGATATATGATGCGGGGTATATTGATCATTTCTCCCGAATTCTCTCCGAATATTTCAGCCAACTCACAAAAGGCTTTATTCTCCTTAGAATCACTACCGTAAGTAAAAATTAGATGTGATTCCTTCCCCGAATAATCTGTCGGAGATTCATTATTATTTTTTAATGCCTTTATCTCTCTTAAAAAGATTTTATAATATTGTCGTGAAGAGCCCTCTCCGGGTATTCTTTCTACCCTTACTTCTTCTTGATTATATATATTCTTGATTACTTTTATTATTTCATTTGCATCCATGCTTCAAAATTACTAAAAATAATCCTTTAAAGAATTAAAAATTAAAAATTAAATGATTATCTTTGCAGTTGCTTGAACTTTTCAATTTTAAATCGGGCGTTGATAAGCTGATTAACTCTAAAATAAAAGACAATTTATAATAAATTTAAGAATTTACTATGGCAAGCATTGAAAATTACAACTTTGCAGGTAAAAAAGCCATCGTGCGCGTAGACTTCAACGTGCCTTTGGACGACAATGGAAATGTAACCGACGACACACGTATTCGCGGTGCTCTCCCCACACTTAAGAAAATTCTCGCCGACGGCGGCTCTTTGATTCTCATGAGCCACATGGGCAAACCAAAAGGAAAAGTTAATCCTAAATTATCTCTCGCTCAAATTCGCGACAACGTTGCCAAAGCATTAGGAACTGATGTAAAATTCGTAGATGATTGCATGAAAGCCTCCGAGGCAGCCAAAGACCTCAAACCGGGCGAAGTGCTTTTACTCGAAAACCTCCGTTTCTATCCTGAAGAGGAGGGCAAACCCGTGGGCATTGACAAAAATGACCCCGCTTACGAAGATGCCAAGAAAGAAATGAAAGAGCGTCAGAAAGAATTTGCTAAAACTCTCGCAAGTTATGCTGATGTTTACGTTAATGACGCCTTTGGCACTGCTCACCGTAAACATGCTTCTACAGCAGTAATCGCTGACTATTTCGATGCCCGGGACAAAATGCTCGGCTTCCTTATGGAAAAAGAGGTGAAAGCAGTCGATAATATCCTCAAAGATATCCAACGTCCTTTCACTGCCATTATGGGCGGCTCTAAAGTGAGTACAAAAATCGGCATCATTGAAAACTTGATGGATAAAGTTGACAACCTCATCCTCTGCGGTGGCATGACTTATACTTTCGCTAAAGCACAAGGAGGAAAAGTTGGCAATTCAATTTGCGAAGACGNCAAACTCCAATTGNNTNTTNACATTATGAAGATGGCTAAAGACAAGGGTNTNAATCTTGTTCTNGGCACTGATTGCGTTGCTGCCGACGCGNTNTCCAATGATGCCAANACTCAGGTTTGCTCAGTCATGAATATTCCCGACGGNTGGGAAGGTCTCGATGCAGGTCCCGACAGCATCTTGGAATTCCGCAAGGCTATTCTCCCNGCAAAAACNATCCTTTGGAACGGACCTGCCGGAGTATTTGAATTTGACAATTTCACTACCGGCTCAAAAGCTATTGCAGATGCAATTGTCGAGGCTACCGACAACGGCGCTTTCTCACTCGTAGGTGGTGGCGACAGCGTGGCTTGCGTCAACAAATTCGGTTGCGCCGACAGCGTCAGCTATGTGTCCACAGGCGGAGGTGCACTTCTTGAAGCTATCGAGGGAAAAACACTTCCCGGCATTGCAGCGATAAAAGGTTAATATTATTCTTCAGAGGAATGTCAAAACATGACATTCCTCTGAAATATCTATATCCCTTTTATGAACATTTCAAATTGAAATTTAAGGGTGCTTATGCTTGCAATTATGAAATATATTTGTAAATTTGCAAGAAGATAGGCGAATTTCAGATAAATACTGATATTACCCTGAAAAATTCAATATGGTTTATACCACTCAGAGAAAACACATAAAAATAANTAAAATAAAAATTTAACCTAAAACTAACAACTTATCAGTATGGAATCAAACGATCCCAAGGCAACCGCAAAGGCTGCTCCCGCCACTTCTATGGCAGCAAAAATTAAAAAAGAGGAAAAAATCTCTCAAGTGCGCGGCATTCGCAACGCGTTCATTGTAATTTTAGTGTGCTGTGCTGCAGCAATCTGTATCTTCTTGTTCGGTATGGGTTATGGTGGCAACTTCGAAGGCGGCACTAACGAAGGTCATCCTCTAAATCTCGCCGGTACAGTCTACAAGGGTGGTTTTATCGTACCTATCCTTATGACTTTGCTTTTGACTGTTATCGTTCTTTCTATTGAACGCTGGATTGCTATCAGCTCTGCTTCCGGTAAAGGTAACACTACAAAATTCGTTGCTGATATCAAAGCTGACCTCGCTGCTANAAACATTGACGCAGCTATGAATCGTTGTNAANAACAAAAAGGTTCNGTTGNTTCCGTAGTATATAACACTCTCGNNAAATACANAGAAATGGATGCAAACAAGANCCTTTCTAAAAGAACAAAAACTTACTACTCTTCGCAATGAAGTGGAAGAAGCTACTGCTCTTGAAATGCCTTCACTCTCACAGAACCTCCCGATTATCGCTACCCTCACAACTCTCGGTACTCTCGTCGGTCTTCTCGGTACTGTAATGGGTATGATCAAATCATTCCAGGCTCTTGCAACTTCAGGTTCTCCTGACTCAACAGAACTTTCAACTGGTATTTCTGAGGCTCTTGTGAACACTGCCTTCGGTATCGCAACCGGTGCATTCGCTGTAATTTCNTACAACTTCTTCACCAACAAAATCGACAACCNCACATACGCTATCGACGAAATCGGTTTCTCAATCGTTGCTACTTTCGCAGCNACTCATGAGTAATTAAAATTTTAGTTCTGAATTTTAACAACCGATAAAGTTAATAGCAATATGGGAAGAGTAAAAATAGCAAAGAAAAGTACATTCATCGACATGACGGCGATGAGTGACGTGACCGTGCTTTTGCTTACCTTCTTCATGTTGACTTCTACTTTCCTTTCAAAAGAACCGGCAACCGTAATCACTCCCGCTTCAGTGTCAACTGAAAAAGTGCAGGAAACTAACGTGCTTCAAGTTCTTGTTAGTCCTAAAGGACAAGTATGGCTCACTATGCACAACGACACAAGTGCTCAATGGTCAAACGCCAACATGCGCGTGGCTCTGCTCGACCAAGTGACCAGCCTCTATAACGAGTCGCATAAGAATAAAATCAGCTTCACAGCTCAGCAAAAGCAAACGTTCAGCAAATTGGGCGCCTTCGGTGTTCCACTTAGCCAAATGGGTGAATTCCTTAACTTGGCTGACGAACAGGAAGGTCTGACCAAGATGGACCAATGGCTTGCAGGAGAGGATCCCAACCCGAATCATATCACCGGCATCCCCATCAGCAAGGAAAACAGCGAGGATAATCTCAATGAATTCCAACTCTGGATTAAAGCAGCACGTATGGCAGGCAACGAAAACCTGTCGCAAGCCATGAAAGATGGCATGGGTGTTGCAATCAAAGCTGACCAAAACACAAGCTTTGATATAATCCACATGGTGATGGACAACCTGCAAACTATCAAACAGAATAAATTTACTTTATTGACCGCATTAAAGGCAGGAGGAGAATAAAATGGCAGAAGTTCAACAATCAAGTGGTGATGGCGGAAAGAAAGGTCACCAGAAAAAAATGACAATCCGCGTGGACTTTACGCCTATGGTCGACATGAACATGTTGCTCATAACATTCTTCATGCTCTGTACGACTATGATTAAGTCCCAGACTTTGACAATTGCCTTGCCTACTAATGAAAAGGTGCAAAATGAAGAGAACATGTCTCAAGCTTCTGCCGATGATGCAATCACTATCATCATTGACGCTAAGAAGAAACCCGGACCGACTCCCGGCACTCTCGTAATTGACTCTGTCAATGGCAATGTGGTCAACGAAATCTATTATTATGATGGAAAACCCGGTGGCGACGGCGGAATGATCGGAGCCGGAGGAAGTGTCCTTTCTGAAAACAACAACCTTAAAAAGTCGGATCTTCTCTCTGATGAAGTTAACTCTGTGGGCGACCACAAAGCACGCGGAATCCGTGAAATAATCCAACAAAGAAATAAGGATGTGCTCGAAAAGGTCAACGCTCTTAAGAAAGATTTGGCTGACGGCAAATTCGGTTCTCTCGAAACCAAAGATGAACGCGAAGCTGCTATGGCTAAATATAATGAAGCCGCATCAAAAGTGCGTAAGGATGAAAACATCAAAAAACCTGTCATCATCATCAAGTCAACTCCCGAAGCTTCATATAGAGGCTTGGTGGATATCCTTGACGAAATGCAGATTAATTCAATCTCTAAATATCAGATTGATAACCTCACTGATGTCGACCTCCTCATGCTTGATGACTATCGTAAACACCATAATTAATGTTAGATTTATTAATCCTTAAGCANATNNAAAGACANTGGNTAAAAATGTAGANCTAACTTCGAAAGAATGNNGTGACATAGTCTTCGCCGATAAAAACCAAGAGTTCGGCGCATATCAATTGCGTAAAGAATCAGACAAGCGCCATAACCTGGCTGCCCTCTATGCATTTATCGGACTCGTAGTGATAGTTCTTCTGATAATCGGTTACTCCTACTATTCCGACTATAAAGCAGAGCAAGATCGTCTCGCCCTCATCGAGGAAAGAGAGAGAATGCAAGCCCTCGAAGTCGAAACCGCTCCTGAAGAGGAAACTGAAGAGGAAGAACCCGAACAACAGAAAATGGAAATGGAAATTCCGGAAGTTCCTGAAGAGGTGCTTGCTACAGTTCAAGTTACTCAAATCGCTATCGTTGATGCCGACAAGGTGAAAAACGAAGTGATGGATATGGAATCTCAAAAGGAAGATAACACTGCTCGTGGTGTCGTAAACCAGGAGGGATCCGATGATGCCGACAAATTTAAGGCAGTGCAAGAACAGGTTATCGTTAAAGAACCGGAACCGGAAGTAGTGAAACACGAACCTGAAAAGATTTTCGTAGCTGTAGAGCAACCGGCTGAATTCCCGGGCGGACCTGCAGCAATGATGAAATGGCTCTCCAATAACATCCGTTATCCGGAAGCAGCTCAGCAAAACGGAATCTCAGGACGTGTAGTTGTGAAGTTTGTGGTTGAAAAAGATGGTTCAATCGGCTCACCCACAATCGTGAAAGGTGTCGACCGCGATCTTGACCAGGAAGCTCTTCGCGTCGTGAAGAGAATGCCCAAATGGCAACCCGGTAAAAACAATGGTCAACCCGTGCGTTCTTACTTCAACCTCCCCGTTACTTTCCGTCTCCAGAATCAGTAATCCCATTACTTGATAAATATTTAAAAATAGAGGCTGCCTTCTCGGTAGTCTCTATTTTTTATCAGGCATTATGTGAAATTGAATTTAACAAAATTTTATTTTAAAATTATTTCTTTACTAAAGTTTAATTCTTCGCAAAACATATAAACTAATTGTAAAATGAATTGTTAAAATTATAAAAAGATATTAATGAACTTTAAATTATTAAACTATGGATAATAACACTCCAAAAGGGATGCGATTGGTTTTCGGGATTTTTATGGTAATCGTATATATTGCAGTAGGAGTACTTTTCATAACGGACGTATTCAATATCGATAACACGGCTATCTCCATGACTGTCGGAATCATCCTCTGCGTTTACGGGGTTTGGAGAGGCTACAGACTCTATATCGGAAGCAACTGACTTTATATAAATTAATCCTTATGAAATTAAATATATTTAATTCATGCGCTATGATGGCTCTGTCTGCCATAGCGCTTGTGTCATGTGGAGAAGTAAAACGTGGAGAATACGCCTCCGGCACAGCAGCTGTGTTCTGCGATGACGGCTTTAAAAATATTCTTGATGAAGAGATTCAAGCCTTTGAATTCACTTATAAAGATTCTACTATCCTTCCGTTCTATACATCCGAACAGGCATGTATTGATTCCTTGCTTGCAGATAAATGTCAAAGCATAATCATAACCCGCGATTTCACTCCGGAAGAAAAGAAATATGTCAAAAGTGAAAACAAACGAATTGTCCGTTCAAACTGTATAGCCGTTGACGCCGTCGCGATGATTGTCAATAAAGACAATCCTGTAAGCGCACTCTCTATGGATGAGATACGTAAAATCCTTACCGGCGAAATAACTCATTGGAATCAACTTGCGGGAAATGACACCACTGCAATAAAGGTCGTATTCGATGCAGAAGGTTCGTCTACTGTATCATATATGAAAGAGAAATTCCTTCCAGCCGGAAAGAAAATCACCGACTACATCAAGCCGTATGCTCAAAAAAATAACGCAGCTGTATTTGATGTGGTGAAAAAAGACCCTGATGCACTCGGTATTATCAGTGTCTCATGGCTCGGCAACGACCTGAGCGTGGCAAAACAGGTTCCGATGGATCAAAGAATGGAAGATTATGCCAATGAAAACGATTCAATCAACACTGAGCTGACTTCAGAGGTGAATATAATGAAAGTCAGCAATCCTAACGAAGATAATGACTTCAGCCCGGTGGCATACAAACCTTATCAACTATATATTAATTCGGGAGAATATCCGTTATTTAGAAAAGTATGGATGATTTCTACAGCTTCCAATTCTACGCTATTGCATAGTTTCTATACATTTGTAACAGGATTTGTGGGTCAGAAGATAATCATCAAATCCGGCATCATGCCTTATCATGTAAACAGCCGGGTGGTGCAATTAAAATAATTGCATAAACAATTATCAAAATTTAATGTCATTCGGAAATAAACTTATTCAATTTAACTTTGTCATTATAGAAAAATTTGATAATTTTGTGAATAACGAATTTTGTATCTACTCGAAATTAATTACCATAAATTGATATGAACTTAAAATCTTTATTATCTTTAGCTTTGGCGGGTATGGCTTTTTCCGCTATGGCTCAATCTCACGCTGAAGGTGTGGAATATTATGAAGCCGGACAAATCAATAACGCAAAAGAACTTCTTGAGCGTAACCATAATCTTCCGGCTACTGATAAAGCGGTCAGTTATTATTATCGGGGTCTTATAGCTCTGGATGAGAATAATCCTACAAAAGCTGCTGAATATTTCAATCTCGGCGCTCAAGCCAATCCCGATTATCCATATAACTATATCGGACTCGGACAGATTGACCTTATGGGCGACACTCCCAAAGTGGCTTCTCAAAACTTTAAGAAAGCCGAATCTCTCGCTAAAAAAGATGTAGGCGTTTACATTGCCGAAGCACGCGCATACGATTCTGTTGACCCTGAAAAATATGAAAAGGAAATCACAAAACTTCTCGAAAAAGCTCACAAGAAGGATATGACTAATCCTGACATCTATATTTTTGAGGGTGATA
>WFMC01000050.1 GCA_009177205.1 Bacteroidales bacterium | reverse complement strand
CAATTTTAGTTGACAATCTTATTTTCTTTTGGAATATAATATAAAAAATAAATATAATGGATTTAACGGCTAAAGTTATTATGGAACTTCCGGAGACCGGTGGAGTGTCTCAGAGAGGTAATCAATGGAGAAAAAAAAGTTGGATACTTGAAACATTCGGTCCATATCCCAAGAAAGTTAAAGTAGACGCAATGAATGCTCAAATTGATAATTTGGGTCTTCAAATTGGCAAGACATATACAGTTAGCGTTGATGCTGAAAGCCGAGAATTCAACGATAGATGGTATACAGATCTGCGTGCATTTTCTGCTCGCGAGGTTCAAGAACCGAATGGCGCTTATCCCGCAGCGCCTGCCCCTGCAGCTCCTGCAAGTGTTGCAAATGATCCTTTTGCCGGTGCTTCTGCCGATCCCTTTGCTCCCGCATCCTCAGATTTTAAAGATGAAAGTGATGACCTCCCTTTCTAAATACAAGAAACATTTTATAACCCTCTGATTTTGTTCTTATTAACTGCAGGGTATAAAAATAAAAATTGCCGGAAATAAAAATCCGGCAATTTTATTTTTAATCTATAAGTGGTTATTTAACAGCATGTAAAGCTGACATAATAACTTCACTTACGGAAGGATGCGTGAAGATAATTTGTTCCATTGAATGACGAGTTGCTCCGGCATTCATCATTTCAGCACATTGCTGTGCCAGATCAGCCGCTTCCGCACCCATTATGTGCGCTCCAATTAATTTTTCGCCCTCTTTTGAGAATATCAATTTGCATATTCCGTCCGGCTCTGCCATAGTAAGGGCTCTTCCGTTGGAGCGGAAGAAACTTTGGCCTATCAATGTCTCAATTCCTTCTGCTTTACATTGCTCTTCCGTTTTACCTACCATTCCACACTCCGGAACAGTGAATACAGCTGAAGGCACAATGTCAAAATTGATTTCATCTTTCTTTCCCAAAATGTGATTGAGGGCGTGGAAACCTTGGAATGTCGCTACGTGTGCCAACATCATGCGCGCATTAACATCGCCAATGGCATAAATATTGTCGACATTAGTCTGCATATCATCATTGACTTGAATTCCCTTGGGAGAATATTCCACTCCGGCAGATTCAAGATTCAAGCCGTCAACGCGGGGTGCCCGACCGACAGCCATCAATAAATCTGAGGAGACCACTGTGTCTTCTTTACCTTTGCATTCGTATGTAACGACAACCTGATAATCCTCGTTCTGCTCAATCTTTTTGGCAGCAGCTGAGGTGATAATCTTTATGCCCCGCTTAGTCAGTGCTTGTTTAAGGCGCTTTGCGATATCACTGTCGAAAGGTGGCAAAATTTGCTTCATAAATTCAATCACCGTAACCTTAGAGCCGAATGCAGCAAAGATACTTGCAAATTCCAATCCTATGACGCCTCCTCCTATCACAGTGAGAGACTCAGGAATATATTCAATCGCAAGAATTTGAGAGCTATCTTTCACACATGCCAAATCATGACCGGGTATAGNCAATGAACGAGAATCGCTCCCCGTAGCNATANTNATTTTATCTGCCTGATATTGTACTCCGGCACATTCTACTGTGTTTTGATCNACAAACTTTGCCTTCNCGTCTNTGNCATTCACTTTTGCNNGNTTGAGCATNATGNNGATCCCTTCACGCAATTGGTTAAGCACCTCCTCTTTTCTTGCGATTACTTGATTGAAATCAAGTGTGAAAGTGAACTCATCAATTCCAAATTTATCAGCCTCACGAAGAGTATCAACAACGTGTGCATTTTTGCAGAGGCATTTCGTTGGAATGCAACCTTCATTAAGACATGTTCCTCCCAATTTTGTACCATTGAAGAGTATCACATTCTTACCCGCTTTTGCAGCTGCCAAGGCTGTTTCATAACCGCCCGGACCGGCACCTATGATAATTATATCCGCCTTCTCCATAATCATTCAGCTGTTGATGCTTTTAATTGACGATAAGATAAAATCGGATTCTTTGCAGCACCTGTCTCATCAAGTTTACGCACAAGTGTTGTAACNGGNGCATCCTTCACTAATTCANNTGTTTCGCGAGATTNTGCAGCAACTTTGTGCATAANTTNNATNANTTCATCAAGAGTTTCCAGGCTTTCNGTCTCCGTGGGCTCAATCATCATACTTTCATGGAACAGAAGCGGGAAATAGATTGTAGGAGCATGGAAACCGTAGTCTAACAGGCGTTTAGCGACGTTTAGTGTTGTTACCTCTGTTGACTTGTCTTTCAGTCCGTCAAACACAAATTCATGTTTGCATACACCCTCAATAGGCAACAAATAATCATCTTTGAGACTCTCTTTTATATAATTGGCGTTCAAAGTTGCCATCGGACCCACATTCTTGATATTTTCTTTGCCAAGCGTCAATATATAAGCGTATGCTTTCATCATGACGCCGAAGTTGCCCAAGAAAGATGATATGCTACCGAGACTTTCATCTCCCGTAATAATTGTAAAACTTCCATCTGCATTCTTCTTAACTTTAGGATTAGGAAGGAATTTGGCGAGTTTCTCAGTTACGCCAACCGGTCCGCTACCCGGACCACCGCCACCATGAGGTGTGGAGAAAGTCTTGTGAAGATTGATATGCATAATGTCAAAGCCCATATCTCCGGGACGAACCTTGCCAAGTAACGGGTTCAGATTCGCACCGTCGTAATAGAGTAATCCTCCTGCCTTATGCACGAGTTCGGCAATCTCCATAATCTCTGTCTCAAACATGCCGAGTGTATTCGGATTGGTCATCATTATGCCGGCGATTGTGTCATCGAGAAGCGGCTTCAGATCTTCTACATCGATTGAGCCGTTAGGTTTTGACTTAACTTCCACAACTTCAAGACCTGCTACCATTGCAGACGCGGGATTTGTGCCGTGGGCAGAATTGGGTACGATAACTTTTGTCCTTTTCGTATCACCATTAGACAAATGATATTGACGCATCACCATCAATCCGGTCAATTCTCCGTGAGCACCTGCATACGGATTTAAAGTAAACTCATAAAGTCCTGCAATATTAGCCAAGGCATGTTGAAGATTCCAATATAATTCCAATGCACCTTGCACACTCTTCTCATCTTGTAGAGGATGCAATTGTGTGAAAGCCGGCAAAGCAGCTAATTCTTCATTTATTTTGGGATTATATTTCATTGTGCAAGAACCCAGGGGATAAAAACCGGTGTCAACGCCAAAGTTCTTGTTGCTAAGATTTGTGTAGTGTCTCACTACGTCAAGCTCGCTCACTTCAGGCAATTCGGCATCCTGAGAGCGCATCAAGTCGGCTGGCATTTCAGCAAATGCATCGTGTCCGAGGTCTGTCTTAGGTAATTCGAATCCTTTTCTTCCGGGACGCGACAATTCAAATATAAGTTTATCGTAATATTTCATTGTTGACTTATTTTATAGTATTAACACGATAACATTATAGCTATCAATTGGTCGATTTCTTCTTTGGTTCTTTTCTCCGTTACAGCAAATTCAATCATTCCGTTGCCCAGATTAATTCCACCCATTATGCCGTTTTCAAGCAATTTAGAGTTGATTTTTTCAATGTCCAGATCTGTTTTAACCACAAATTCCTTTAAGAATGGTTTGCCGGGGAATGCAGCCTCAAATTTTCCGGATTCAATTAACTTATTAAATAAATAGTGAGCGCCGTCGCATGCCATGCGATTTAATTCCTTCATTCCTTGCTTGCCCATCAACGCCACATATATGGTGGCATATAGAGCCATAAGGGACTGGTTGGAGCATATATTTGAAGTTGCTTTCTCCCTTCTGATATGCTGTTCGCGTGCTTGGAGTGTCAATACGAATGCTCGCTTGCCGTCAGCATCTTTAGTGGCACCCACAACTCTTCCGGGCATTTTACGCAACATCGCTTTATTGCATGAAATATAACCTAAATAAGGTCCTCCGAAATTCAATGGCATACCGAGAGTCTGACCGTCACCACAAGCCACGTCAGCTCCCCATTCAGCGGGAGTTTTGATTACTGCGAGGGCAGACGGGTCAGCATTAATTGCCATATATGCTTTGGCATTATGAATTGTGTCGGCAACCCCTGTGAAATCTTCAAGAATACCATATTTATTGGGTGAAGGCAAAATCACACCTGCCACATCGCCGGCTGCAAGTTCTTTTTGCATTTCATCCAAGTCGGTAACTCCGTCTTTTTCAGGTATGACAGTAATATCAACACCATGGAATTTAGCGTAAGTCTTCACAACTTTGATAACATAATCGGCAAGTGTAGAAGACAACAATACACGATTCTTCTTTTTTGAAGATGCCACCATCATGAACATCACTTCTGCAGTTGCGGTAGTGCCGTCATACATTGAAGCATTAGTCGCTTCCATTCCTGTCAGCTCGCTGATGATGCTCTGATATTCGAAAATATATTGCAACGTTCCTTGTGAAATTTCCGGTTGATAGGGAGTATAGGCGGTATAAAATTCGCTACGTTGCAAAAGATGATTTATAACCGAAGGACTATAATGATCATATACACCTCCACCGGCAAAAATGGTAAGACCTTTGTTTTTCTTACCCAACTCTTCGAAATGCTTACGAAGTTCTATTTCTGACATTGCGGAAGGGATGTTATATTCTTCTTTGAAGATAACCTCTTGAGGCACGTCGCTATAAAGGTCATCAATAGAGTTAACGCCGATTTTATCAAGCATCAGGCGTATATCCTCTTCAGTATGAGGGATGAATTTGTTGCTCATTAATTTGATGTTTTCTTTTTATTGTTTTTCCTCCAATGGAATAAACGCCAATAACCCTTCCGTTGAGAAACTGATAGGGAAATTGGCGTTCTTATCAGATTGAATTAATTATTCTTCGCAAATTTTTGCGTAAGCTGCTGCATCAAGAAGATTGTCGATTTCTGAAGGATCGGAAACTTTCACTTTCATAATCCAATTCTCAAATGCATCTTCATTCACGAGTTCAGGGCTGTCTTCAAGGGCAGTGTTGATCTCTACAACTTCACCACTTACGGGCGAAATTAAATCACTTGCTGCTTTAACAGATTCTACAGCACCAAATTCTTCTCCGGCTGTCACTTCATCCCCTTCTTCGGGCATGTCAACATATACGATACTTCCAAGTGCATGTTGGGCGTAATCAGTGATGCCTACTGTTGCGATATCTCCATCTAATTTCACCCATTCATGTGAATCCGCATAGCGGAGGTTGTCTAAAATTTTGCTCATAATGATTAAGCTCTTATTGAATTGTATTTATATTTTCTTATTTTTTATAATTCTTATCGTAGAATCTTTTTTTCACTACAGTTCCGGGGAATGTCTTTTTACGAATTTGAACCTCAACTTCCGTTCCGAGTTTATCGTAAGGCTTGTCAATCATTGCCATTGCAACACTCTTGCCGGTAGAAATGGATTTGTAGCCTGTGGTGATTTCACCCACTTTCTCGCCGTTTACCAATACCGGATAGCCATGACGAGGCACAGCTGAACCTGCCAATTCAATTCCGACGATTCTGCGTTTAACACCTTCCGCTTTCTGCTTTGCCAAAGCTTCCTTGCCGATAAATTCCGGCTTGTCAAGTTTGACAAACATACTTAAACTTGCTTCTATCGGAGTGATGTCGGCAGCCAATTCATCTCCATAAAGAGGCAAGCCTACTTCAAAACGCAATGTATCTCTGCAACCCAGACCGCAAGGTTGAACCCCTGCTTCCATAAGCTTATCCCAGACATTGCGGATGAAGTCATGAGAACCGTAGATTTCAAAACCGTCTTCACCTGTATAGCCCGTGCGACTGATGATGATTTCCTCTCCATCTTTTTCCAATGTGCGGAAATTGTAGAATGGGATGTCGGCACAAGGAATACCGAGAACTTTTTCAACTGTGGTTTCAGCATTGGGACCTTGAATGGCAACCTCACCATATTTGGGAGATTCATCCTCTATGGTTACATTAAATCCTTCTGCATTCTTTTTAATCCACTCTACATCTTTGTCAATATTGGCAGCATTAATGACAAGGAAATATTCTTCATCATTAACTTTATACACCAAGAGATCATCAACGGTGCCTCCATTTTCATAACACATCATGCCGTAGAAAATCTGACCGTCGGGCGCTCCCGTTACATCGTTAACAAAAATATGGCTTACGTATTTATATGCGTCAGGACCTTTCACTCTGACCTCACCCATGTGGCTGACGTCAAATACTCCTACATTTTGGCGGACTGCATTGTGTTCTTCCGTAATGCCTGCATATTGTATCGGCATATCAAATCCGCCGAAAGGCGACATCAACGCGCCGAGTTTTACATGACGATCATGCAAACAGGTCTTGATAAGATTCTCTTCCATTTCAGATGTTTTGTTGTTATCAGGTTTAAGGTTTGAAGTTTTTTATGCTATGTTTTAGCTTTACTCCATTATTTTTTCAAAGTTAACTATTGAATGATTAATTCACAAATTTTTTCTTAATTTTGTAAAAAAATTAAGTGTTTTTACCATTATCGGGTATGGGCGTAACATTCTTTTTAGCTCGAAAATTATCACTTTCATCTTCCGGACATCGGTCGACTCCGGCAGTGAAGGTAGCTGTTATCGCTGTGGCTCTTTCCGTCGTGGTGATGATGGGAGCCATCGCTATAGTCTTGGGCTTTAAGAATGAAATTACCAAAAAGATTTCCGGCTTTAATTCGCATATCTCTTTAATCCCATATATCTCCACTCGGCAAAGTGACGAAGAATATGCAATGGATTCTGACGAATCTATCATAACATTAACACCTACCTTGAAAGAGATGATACTTTCAACTCCCGGTGTTAAAGATGTAGCCGTCCAGGTTTCCATTCCCACAATTCTAAAGACCTCTGATGATTTTAAGGGAGTCTATATGAAATCTCTTGCAGGTGAGTCGTTATTGGAGTTCATTGACGATAGTCTGATTGAGGGCGAGATTCCGGATTTTACACGAGATGAGTCTATAAATAAAATAATATTAAGCAAATCTGTTGCCGATAAACTTTCTCTCAAAAGAGGCTCAAAAATAGACACCTATTTTATTTCTGACCAACTGCGCGTACGCAAACTTGAAGTTGCCGGAATTTTTGATTCTCATTTTGATTCTTATGATGATACCTTCATTTACGGGAGTTTGCAGTTGATTCAATCATTGGCTCAATTGTCAAAATCACAAGGCACTTCCCTATCTGTTTCTGTTGACAATCTGGATGATGTGGAAAAAGTAGCGGATGACCTTACCGACAATTTAATTAAAGCATANNCNCANNNAAAACTATTCAAATTATATCAATGCGAAACTGTCAGACAATCCGGAGCGGCTTATTATAATTGGCTTGCCATGTTAGATATGAATGTCATCGTTGTCATAATACTGATGATTATTGTCTCCTGTGTCACCCTTTGTTCGGGAATGTTGATATTGATGGTGGATAAATTGCGTTTTATAGCACTCATGCAGACTTTAGGCGCAACTCGAAAATTAATAGGAAATATCTTTTTGTTATTGGCTACTAAAATAGCCCTTATCGGGCTTTTAGCGGGTGATATTATTGGATTAATTGTTCTTTTGATTCAGAAACATACCCACTTCCTTCCCCTGGACCCCGATTCATATTACATCGATTTTGTGCCGGTTGAAATATCCTGGTTTTGGATTTTATTACTCAATATCGGAGTCTTGGTGGTTATTTTTTCAGTTCTGTGGATCCCGTCAAGATTCGGAATAAAAAAGGCTCCGGCAAACATTCTATCCGCTGAGTAAACCTATTTAAATCCGTATATTTAATCATATTTTTATCATTAGATCCAAATTTAAGGAGTTTTAAGAATAATTTATTACTATTAAAGCCCCAATCTATTCTTGTTTTTCAACTATAAGATAAAAATTATTATCTATATTCAAGAATGATATTTGACCTATTTTGGCATGATGTTTGTTTATATTTCAGAAATATAAATTTAAATTTTTAGCTTAACAAAAATTATGGCAACAGGAAAAATCGGGGTAACTACAGAAAATATATTCCCCGTTATTAAAAAATTTTTATATAGTGATAACGAAATATTTTTGCGTGAACTTGTGAGCAATGCAGTTGATGCAACACGCAAAATTTCCACTCTCCATTCTTTCGGAGATTTCAAAGGAGAATTGGGTAAACCGGATGTAAAAGTAATAGTTGATAAGGAAGCCGGAACGCTTACTATTTCAGACCACGGAATCGGTATGGATGCCGAAGATATTGAAAAATATATCAATCAAATCGCATTCTCAGGAGCCGAAGAATTCCTTGAAAAATATAAAGATTCAGCAAATAATATCATCGGACATTTCGGTTTGGGTTTCTATTCCGCGTTTATGGTTTCCAAGAACCCTGTGATCCTCTCTTTATCTTACCAAGAAGGCGCACAAGCAGTCGAATGCAACTTCGACGGTTCCCCGGAATTTGAGATGAATCCTATAGAAAAAGCAGAAAGAGGTACTGACGTAATCCTCTACATTGATGAGGAAAACAAAGAATATCTTGAGAAGGATAAAATCATTGAACTGCTGAAGAAATATTGTCGCTTTTTGCCGGTTCCGGTGGTTTGCGGAAAGAAACAGGAATGGAAAGACGGTAAATATGTTGACACTGATGAAGATAATGTTGTTAATTCCACTGAGCCGCTTTGGACTCGCAAACCGACTGAATTGACGGATGAAGATTACCTTAAATTTTATCACGAATTGATGCCGGGCAAAGAGGATCCGTTATTCTGGATTCATTTGAATGTTGATTACCCTTTCACACTGACGGGTGTTCTTTATTTCCCCAAGGTCAAGAGTAATCTCGATTTACAGAGAAATAGAATTCAATTATATTGCAATCAGGTTTATGTTACCGATCAGGTTGAAGGAGTGGTTCCTGAATTTATGACCATAATGCAGGGGGTTATTGATTCGCCTGATATTCCATTGAATGTATCACGAAGCTATCTGCAGGCTGACCGTCAGGTTAAGCAAATCTCATCTTACATTCCAAAGAAATTTGCGCAAAAACCAGACAAATTATTTAAATCAAACAGAGCCGAATTTGAAAAGAAGTGGGATGATATTCGCATTTTCATTGAATATGGTATGCTGACAGATGAAAAATTCTATGATTCAGCACGTAAATTCTATTTGTTGAAAGATGTCAAGGGGACTTATTATTCTCTTGAAGATTATAAGAAACTCGTTGAGGCATCTCAAACAGATAAAAACTCAACATTGATATATCTATATACTACAGACCCGACTGCACAATACTCCTACATTGAGCAGGCGGAAGCAAAGGGATATAGCGTGCTTTTGATGGATGGCGAATTGGACGAACACTTTATGTCAATGCTTGAGTCTAAAGACCAAAATTTGCGTTTTGTCAGAGTGGACTCCGATATTCCCGAACGCTTGATTGTGAAAGAAGACACTGCGAAAACCGGTCTTTCTAACGTGCAATCGGATATTTTACAAGGAGCCTTCTCATCCTCACTTCCGGAAGTGAAAGGCGCTAATTTCATAGTTGCCCTTGAAAGCCTCGGGGAAAAAGCGGCACCGGCGACTGTAACCCAAGATGAATTTATGCGCAGAATGAAGAAAATGGCTGAGCAACAATCAGGAATGGGATTCATGGGAGAAATGCCGGACAGTTATCAGTTGGTTGTGAATACCGACCAGCCGGCTGTGAAGAAAATACTGGAATCTGCTCCGGCAGAATTAAATTCTGAGATTGAATCTATCTTGACACGCATCAGTTCCCTGAATGAAGAGATTTCTAAAATTCGGAATGATAAAGATGCTAAAGATGATGATAAGAAGAAAGCTGATGAAGATGAAAAGAGTTTGACTGAATTAAGAAGCAAACAACAATCTGAAATTTCAAAATTTGCTTCTGCCAATCCTTTGATTCGTCAGATTATTGATTTGGCATTACTTCAAAGCGGACTTTTGAAAGGTAAAGAACTTTCCGAATTTATTTCCCGCTCTATATCCTTACTTTAAAAATTCAAATTTTAATAATCAAAAAAAATAAGGCGTTCTTTTTAGAAACGCCTTATTTTTTAATCCTTATTTTTATTTTTATCCCTTATNCTCTTTGGAATCGGANGTTTCTGATTNCTCTTTTTCTTCTTCANTGANTTTGTCAAATCCCGCTTCAAGAAGAATGTTATACCAACTAAACAATTTCTTTATATCAGAGGGATACACGCGGTCTTTGTCATAATCCGGTAAAATCTCTGCAAATTTAGAACGCAACTCTTCGTTATTGCCTGCCATTGCCTTTACATCAATCGGCTTACCGTTCATATNGTCATACACCAAATCAAGAATCTCGCCGAGAGGCTTGTCCTCCCCTTCAGTGTACATTGCGATATCCCCTAAGGACACAACTTTATCGCGTGCATGAATCGGTTGGCGTTTTTTGCTCAACAAGTCTTCTACAATAAGCATCTTGTTGCCCTGAGAAATTATTTTAAACAATCCGGGTTTTCCGGTAATTGAAAGAATTGTTCTTAACATATTGGTATAATTTATATTTTTAATAATAATTTATTTATCTGGAGTATTAAGGAGTCATGGTCAGAATTAAATATAACATCAGTTTTGTTCAGGAATTCAGATAATAACTGTTGCTCTTTTTCCTGAGACTTAAGTTTTGCTTTTGCAAAGGAGAGTTCACAGTTGTCGCGCTCGCAAATTCTCTTAATTCTTTCCTCGCAAGGAGTATCAATCTTCCAAATCCTGTCACATTCCCGCGCCAATCCGCTCTCTGCCAATATTGCTGCTTCTATAAATAAGCATCTGCCGCTTTCCTCTGAAACTTTACGAGAAATATAGTCTTTCAATCGTCCGTGTACTATCTCATTCAGAGTGAGACGAGCCTTTTCATCGGAAAATACTATCCCTGATAATATCTTTCGATTTATAGGGTTTGTGCCATCTGAGGCACCCGGAGAAATTCTGTCTCTTATTTCTTCTTTAATTTCAAGCGAATTATCCATCAGCCTACGAGCTTCCAAGTCGCAATCCAATACATCATAACCCTTTACCCTGAGTATTCTGCAGACCACGCTTTTTCCGCTTCCTATTCCTCCGGCAATTCCAATCAGCATCTTCTCTTTTATACTTAATTTTTAACCAATGTATATTCAACACTATCGGTTAATAATTTGATATTAAACATTTCGGAACTTTTGCTACCGATGTGCAACGGCAAGCGATTTGACCCGGCCTGCAGATCTCTATAGTCCACATTAACCTCGGGGAGATAATCACTTCGATTAAAATTGCTCATAGGCACGAAATATTCCACCACTACATTAGAGGGGAAAAGAAGTATATCCAATCCGGGGGGAATATTATGAATCTTCACATTTACGGTAGCTTTTTTCTGAACCAATGTTTCAACGTTAATTTTGACTTTAACAATTGCCGGTTCGAGCCTGACTCCCGGAATGTTACGCAACTTTACGCTGATCTCTGTCGTTTCCTCAAGATTTTTCTGAGTGATCTTCTCTGTAAATATCCGAGTTATCGTATCCAAAACATTTCTTGTGCTGAAAACCAGTACATTCTGAGGAATTGCTATCGGCTTCCCATAAATCACCTTTCCGGCTGCTGTTGTAATATCGGAAGATACGTCTACAGGGATTCTCTTTCCCGGAAGTGTTGTATAGTTTAGATTTAAACTGTCTATTGAAGTGGAAATCATAGAAGCCGAACCTCCGAATATCTGCTTCAACCCCGCATTAAGTTCTGATTTTGAATAGCGCAATTGACCCTCTTTTGCATAATCCTTGAAATTAATATGCAAGGTGGGAGTNNGGAATAGTNCGTTNCGCCATANTGAAGAACCTTNANNTCTAACTGACACATGAATCTCTTCCGGNGGAACTGTCAGAAAAGTAACAGAGTCGGNAACATTATCAAACTTCAGTTTTACTTCAAAATCGTCTTGAACACTGTCGTTCAATGCGAGAATCAACCAAAATAAAGTGGCAATCGCTACGAATATCAAAAAAGTGAGCATTTTGCGAAAACCGGCTGTGGCTTTCACATCGCGCCATGATTTTGATATTTTCTTATACGATAAACTCACTTTTCTGATTATTACTCTTTTATACCTGATTATTTATCAGATTTTGCCGGAGCTTCCGCTTGAACCGGGAAGATTTGTTCGCGGCTAACTTTTATAGTTACGTTGGGAGCTATCTCCAGCATGATGGTGCCATCTGCTTCATTAATATTGCGGATAGTTCCGAAAATGCCGCCGGCTGTCACAACCTTGTCACCCTTCTGCATTGATTCACGTGCCTTTTTAATCTCTTTTTGCTTTTTGCTTTGCGGACGAATCATAAAGAAGTAAAAGATGACTATCATTGCAATGATCATCAACATTCCGCTCCAAGAATTTCCCTCCTGTTGCTGAAGGAGGATTGTCAGTAAGTTCATAATTTTCTATTTTTAATTCAATTCTAATCATTTTCCTACTTCACGCAATTTTGAGAATATATCTCCTAGCAAAGCACTAATGAATTGCCCTCTCTTGGGAGTGCTGTAGCTCTTGGCTATTTCAATATATTCATTTAGAGAAACATTGAGTGGAATTTTGGGGAAATTCAAAATTTCAGCCAGGGCAGTCATCATGATTACAATATCCATATATGCCAATCTGTCTGATTCCCAGGAAGTTTTATCTAAGGCTTCATCAATATATTCCTTATACGTCTCCTTATTTTTAATTACCAGTTCAAATAATTCTTTTCCGAATCTTGAATCTTCTTCATCCTTATACATTGGCAACAGGAATGAAGAGGTCGCAATTGAGGAAGTGTTAAGATTATTGCCGTCTTTGTGAGATTCTGCAATATTTCTTACAGTCTTTAATACGAAATCTCCGATGATTCCCAAGTCATCATTCCAAAAGACGGATTTATCTTCCAAAGCCTCGAGAAAATCGGGATTCTCAAAAATAACGTATTTATATAAATTTTTCCATAATTCGCAATCCATTTTGAAGTCTGTAGCCGGAAATGCCATATACTCCTGATAATATTCTGAAGCGGTAATGGCTTTGAGAAGGGAGCGCAACACCGGACCATCATCAATACCGAATTGAGTACCATAAGCGGCAATCCCCTTTTCAAGTTCTTCACTATTTCTAAGAGTTTCTACAAAAGCATTCTCAACAAATCTCAAATTCGGGTTTCTATCTTCCGAAGTTGCCAGAAATTTAGTACGATTGTTTTCTATTTCTTCATCTTTAATTGAAGTGAGAAGAATCGGGAGTTGAAGCAGACGGAAATATAATTCACGTGCCTTATCCATACTTCTCTTAAGCGTGTTTAAGGCATCGTGAATATTGTCGGATGAAGAATAGAAGTTTGAAAATGTTGTCTCCATCATTTCTCTCATGCGGTCTACTCCATTCAAAGTAAAACCATCACGGTCTGCTATCAATTTATTTAATTGAGAATCATTGAAAATAATCTGATTGAAGATATCTTGCCAAATCTTTTCATTTTCCAGACTCCCGGGATTTTCACTTTTCAGGTATTTCTTATAAAGTCCTGATTCCTTAATTTTAGAAATTAACTCGGGTAATGCAGAATATAATGACTTACTATCTTCCGCCATCTTCTTCTCTTGAGATTTAATTCTTTCATCAATGCTGATACGCTGAATAAATCTCGTGTCTTTTAATACATATCCAAGCCCTCTATGATTGATTCCGGACGCAATCTTTTCCATTAAACCCAGCACGTCAAGATACAGATTGTATGCAAATCTTTTTTCTCGAGTCGGATTCTCCGGAGAATCACATAATGTAAATTTATTTTCTACAAGGAGATAAGAATATAGAAGTTGCACAACTTTTATTCTTATCAAAACTCGATTTATCATAATTTGTAATTATTTTTTTCTTTATGGTTGATAATCCGTCTTGATGTAGGAGGATTATTTCACTACAAAGTTAGTATTTTCAAACGATTTTTTCAAATTTAGGGGGTCAACCTTCATTGAAGTCGAGAGTATTCAGTCGTTGGCGCACCACCTCATACATCATTACTCCGGCTGCCACCGACACATTCAACGATCCGATATGTCCCAAAATAGGAATTGCACCCAATTCATCACATACCCTCAATACTTCGTTGCTTATCCCGGTATCCTCAGAACCCATAACGTTTCCGAGAGGCACGTCATATCCATTCTCCGTATAGTTTAAAGACGCCTTCTCGGATGCTCCCGCTATCTTATATCCGATTTCTTTGAGCATGTTACCTTCTTCTTTAATACTTCTTTCTCTGCAAATCGGCAAATGAAGC
>WFMC01000206.1 GCA_009177205.1 Bacteroidales bacterium | reverse complement strand
ATTGCATTCTAAGTTAAAGTAAGTAATAATNNCTCAGGTGTTTTTGTTNAAANGATTATANCGATNTNTGCCAAAGCGGATTCATAGAAANGCGTCATAATNTTAACATCAAAAGAGTCGGAACTCAAGCGATTGAAGTCTTCGGAATCTTTCATTCTTTTCCCTGCATAATAGCTGAGAAAGAGCTGAGAATCGGAAATAATCTGATTTTGATCTAAAAAATTCTTTAAAAAAAGATTCATAATTTGTTTAAATAAAAAATAAACATTAATTTAGCAACGTTAAATTAATAAATCTTTCAAGATATGNCCTTATAAAAGTTGATTGATATGAATGTAAAGGAAAGATTGATAAAATTTTTAGAATATAAGCATTTGACGCAATTGGAGTTTACTCGCAGGATAGGGGTGGCTTCAAGTTATGTGGCAGCTATGAGGCGCTCAATCTCCGATGATAAAATAATACGTATACGCAAGGAGTTTCCAGAACTGAACACTTCGTGGCTGTTATATGGAGAGGGGAAAATGTTGAAATCTCAATATTATTCTCCGGTAGACGGAGATGGCGCTGGAATTCGTGAAAACGTATCCGGACAGAGATATTATGAAGTGCCGTTACTTCCTGTGGCTGCATACGCCGGCAATCTCCAATATTGGTCGGAGGGGGTAATGATGAAGGATTGTGAGAAGGTAATCACAACAGTAAAAGGTTCGGAATTTGCTATAAAGGTTACGGGCAACAGTATGGAACCGGAATTATATGACGGAGCCACGCTGCTTATAAAGAAAATTAATGAATATGCTTTTATTCCGTGGGGTAATAAATTAGTGATTGATACGGAAAACGGTGTCCTTGTAAAGAAAGTGTTTCCTGTGGAGGATGAGCCGGGAATGATTGAGGTCAGGAGTGTCAATCCGGAATACCCTCCTTATCGTATCTCTACTGAGAGTATTTACGGAATGTATCGTATTTTAGGGCAGGTTCAGGTTTACACTACACTGTCCTGAATGTGCTTTCCCATATCATATAACCTTCATAAAAAAGACCCGTTGCGTAGCGGGTCTTTTGTGCGTAAATAAAATATAGGGATTAAAAACTAACCTGCAACATAGCCTGCATTCTGTTGTCGTGGGCTTGGGTGCCATCAACATTGACTCTTCTGCCATAAATATATTCCAAACCTGTAGTAATTATAGGTGTGATATTCCAAAAAATATTACCTACGGCATATTGTGCATATTTATATTGGTCGGCGTATGGAAATTCTCCATTTTCCCAACCTTTGGAATAATTGCGAACATGAGAATATGTGGCGGAACAATATACATCTTCCGTGAAATTATATTGCAGACCCCCGAAAGCGCCCCAGGATTTTGAGGTGGTGAGGTGATTTTTATCTCCTACGGGAGAAAGATCCATATTCAATCCGGAGCAATCCTGAATCAATGAAGCGATTCCATGACCGTAAACACCTGTCCAGAATGCCCGGAGATTAGGGATGATTTCAGCTGTGCCCGAAAAGGAGACACCCCATCCCGCTACATCAACATTTTTGCCTGACAGTTCATCTCTATACATGATATTACGGACTATGGCGGAGGCTTTCACCCAGTCGTTCTTGTCATTCCAATAATATCTTAAGGCAATAGGGATATTAGGCACAGCCTGATTCACCAGGCGGGTGTGAGCGGCATTAGTGATGGAAGGAGAAGGAAGTTCCACTCCAATCGTGGCATCAAGATTTTTCTTTTTGCCGAAAGTATATGTATAACTCAGCATCGGCACAGCTATTGCCGTGGAAGAATTGGGACCTTCATAGTCAATTGTCGGGGGCATTGCTCCATTATCGGAAAAGACGGAATAGTCATAACCCGCTTCTATGCCGCGGTATTTAATATAAGCGTATTGCACGACCGGAACATAATTGTTCAGAAAGTTCAACCCTATAAAAGCACCCAACCTGTTTTCACTTTCCGGGAAAGCCACGAAATTGACGAAAAGTGAAGATTGCATGGCTGAGAGATTAAACTTTGTTCCGTCGCCGGGAGCCACCGGAGTGATATCAGCCGTAATAAATTCATTCGGATTATCGGTCGGGGCACCCCAATCAACTCCGATTGTACCTTTGACAGCTCCTCCTATACCAAGATAGAATTTATCTTTTTTGCCAAAAATTGCAAAGTGGGGCACTGCATCTTTATATCCTTCGGGAGCATTGTCGGTGAATGCTTGGTGGGAAGATTCCTTTAATTCATGATTTGAGCGGGGCTCTTTATTGTGTGGTGGTTTTGCCAAAGCGGTACCCGCAATTGAACATATAAACAGACCGATGATAAATTCTTTTTTCATAGAAAGGTTGTTTTAATAATGATATTTGTTTAACATTTAATAACATTATTAAGTTCACCAATAGAATATAAGATATAGCACGTTTTCAATGGATAAAAAATAGCTGAAGCGTATATAAAATAAAAAGATTAATTGTCATCCCGACAACTAATCCTCTAACCTTAAATCTAATACCATGAAAAACACATGCAAAATTAATATGTTTAATTATTATTTCCAAATTTTTTAGCAACAAAATGCGTTAATTAATAGCACTTTAACTATTATTAAAGAATTTTCACCAAATCATTTTGCAATCTTAAAAAGGGTAAAAATATATCAAACTGTAAGTCACTGCTTACTGTTTGTAAAGAAGATAATATTGTAAAAATATAAAATTGATTAATATAGATGGCAATATGCTAAAGTACAATTACAGATAAAATTAACATAATTTTTTGATGAAAAAACGCTTTTTTTTATCAAACTTTTATTCAAAAAGGGTTTGCAGGACATCCAAAGATTTAAAATCTGTGGAAATCGGAAGATGCAAAGAATAATATCTCATCATTTTTGATAAAACTTTTCTTCGGTCTCCTACATTGAAACGGTAAAGTCTGTAATTGCGGAAGTTCATGCGACTTAATAAATGCAGTTGTCGAGTTTCATCAGAGTCCAAAATATTCGGATTGGCNTGAAAGGTTTTAATTTCAGAAGCGGATTGAGGATAAATTAATTCGNCGGNTTGCATATTAAAATACATACCCGGGCAATATTCAGCCAAATCNGGTNCAATTCCGATGAAAGGGAGAAGATTAAATAAAAATACAATATNGAAATTTGCAATCTCCCTTTTAGATACATCCAAATGATGTATAGAAGAGAGAATATAATTCCAAAGTGTTGCATCACCCTGGTTGGCTCTAAGAATTTTATTAAGGAATTCTGCAATAAAGAAAGCAATGGAGCTTTTTCTCGGGTCGAAATATAGATTTTTCCAANGTATAGGGGTTTCCAACGTTCCGAGGTANTGAAGTTCCTGATTCTCCTTGAAATTGNCATTCGAGGATACCACCGAGAGCAATCCNAGTNTTNCATTTCTGGCTCTCCCGGTTTTGGTTTTCCCGATGGGNGAANTGAAAGTGNCTCTTCCACGCTCGCGCGTGTANAGAGTCACAATATTATTTTTATCTGTATGTCGGATTGTCTGCAATACAATTCCTTCAATTTCTATAATCATTCAAAAAATGTGGAGGATTAAATATTATCTTCCTCGGGCATAAAATGTTGATAGGGGTGGTAGCATGCCGGACATTTCTCGGGAGGAGTAGTGCCTTCATAGATATATCCGCAAACTTGACATTGCCATTTAATAGGAGTGTCGCGCTTCCAAACTGTGCCGTTCTCAATTCTTTCCCTCATCTTATTGAAGCGGGCTTCATGATGAGCTTCAATGGTTGCAATAGCTGCAAAGCGATCAGAAATTTCATCAAAACCTTCCTCTTTGGCAACTTTTGATGCAGTGGTGTAAAGGTCTACACCCTCTTTTTGCTCTTCCTGGGCTGCGATTTCGAGATTCTTGACCGTATTGCTCAGATCTCCGCTGTCAATACCCACGGGAACACTGCATACGCCTCCGTCAACAAGATATTTTAAGAAAATCTTGGCATGATGCAATTCATTATCTGCAGTCTCTTGAATTACATTTGCATATTGGAAATAATTATCTTTCTTTGCTTGTTGAGAGTAATAAGTATAACGTGTCACGGCAGTTGATTCCGCAATATAAGCTTGTGCAAGATAACTTGCTGTCTTCGTGCCTGCAAGGCTTTTTTGAGTTGTGTCCATAATTATAGTTTTTAGAATTTATAATATAAACGTTTGTCAGTGTCAATAGTTCGCGATAATATTTAAAATTACGCTCTTAAATTAGATTTTTTTTGTTAATTTTGAGGAGATGGAATTACTGTATCATTATCTTTGGAAATATAAGATGACGGGTGCCAATCCGGAGACTTGCGACGGCAGGAGAGTGGAGATACTTTTTCCCGGTATCCATAATGAAGATGCAGGACCGGATTTTTCAAATGTGCGTCTGCGTTTAGGAGGTGAGTTATGGACCGGAAATATTGAGATTCATGTCAAGGCTTCTGATTGGTATAAGCATGGGCATGACAAAAATCCTGCATACGATAACATTATTTTGCATGTCGTAGCGATAGATGATGCGCGAATTAAGCGTGCCGACGGGTCTGAGGTTCCTCAAATGGTGATGATTCTTCCGCAGAATTTTTATATTGCCTACTCGCAATTATGCGCTGATTTCAAGGGGTTGAGATGCCAATCCTCTTTACCAGGAATTCCGGAATTGAATAAGATCGACTGGTTGGAATCTCTCTCCTTTGAACGATTGCATTTAAAATCTCAAAGGATTCTTGAATGGCTGCATTTTACCGGTAATGATTGGGAGCAGACGATGTTTATAGCCCTTGCGCGAGGACTCGGTTTTAATCTTAACGGGGTTCCTTTTGAGATGCTTGCAAAATCCATCCCCTTGAAATATATTTATCATCATGCCGACAATTTGATGCAGATAGAGGCTATATTGTTCGGGCAGGCGGGATTATTGGATTCATCGCGCCATATTTTTGATGAATATTATCAATCTCTTTGCCGGGAGTATATGTTTCTGGCTACAAAATACGGACTTCGACCTATGAGAAGGGACTTATGGAAATATGCCCGCACCCGTCCGCATAATTTTCCTCACAGGCGCATAGCGCTTCTTGCTGCCGCATTGTATTCAAATAAGGGTTTCACCACCCCGATTTTAGAAGCCGCCGGCAATGCTGATAGATTAATGGACTTATTCTCTTGGATCTTACATGAATATTGGTGTGAACATTTCGATTTCGGAAGCGATTCGCGCATTAATTACAATTCAGCCACATTATCCGGGAAAAGCAAGGAATTATTGCTTATAAATGTGGCGGCTCCCTTTTATTTCGCATACGCTCAATCCTCCGGTTTATATGAATATGGAGAAAAGAGTATTGACGTGTTGAGTTCCCTGAATCCGGAGAAGAACTCCATCGTCAGTAAATGGGAGACTGCCGGCATTCGTGCTGATAATGCATTGCGAAGTCAGGCATTGATACATTTATATAATGAATATTGCGAAAAGGGGAGATGTCTTGATTGCAGGTTTGGCAATTACATATTACGCAAGGAGAGGTAAAAGGAATCATCACATATGAGACATGCTAACAAAAATACATTGATATTTGTTATCTTTGCAGATGAATTAAAAAGATACTTTTGTTAAAACATGGCAATCAAAAAAAGAGAATATAAATGGGAACCTGATAAAATTCTTGCAAGGCAGAATCAGACCGACACAGCCATTCAGTTGATGCAATTTGTGGCAGAGAATTTCCCTTCAGCTCCCCGAAATGATATAAAAAAGTGGCTCCGATACGGTCATTTAATGATTAATGGTGTCGTTACGAATGCTTTTGATGCCCCTGTCGGATCCGGAGATTGGGTTGAACTTAATTTTACACGACCTTATGTGATATTTCGTCATCATCGCATGCAATTAGTGTATGAAGATGACGATATCATAGTGGTGAATAAGGGTTATGGCTTATTATCGGTTGCCACAGGGTCATTGAAAAAAGAGGAGACCGCATACGGCATTGTAAAAGAATATCTGAAGAAGAAATCACCCTTGAATAAGGTTTTTATTATCCATCGTCTTGATAAAGCCACGAGTGGGCTGATGATGTTTGCCAAGAATCCGGAAGCACAGGAAGCGATGCAACATAATTGGAACAATATGGTTCTTGACAGAAAATATGTTGCTGTTGTTGAGGGTTTTGTTAAAGAGGATGAAGGGGTAATAAAAAGTTATTTGGGTGAGACATCAGGATTGGAAGTTTATTCCACACAAGAACCGGGAGAGGGGAGAAAATTGGCCACAACGCGCTACAAAGTGCTTGCAAGAGGGTATGGGTATTCATTGTTGGAATTTTCATTGGACACGGGTAGAAAGAATCAAATTCGTGTGCATGCCAAGGAATTGGGACATCCCATCGTGGGGGATAGGAAGTACGGAGCAAAAGCGAGTCCTATCAATCGATTGGCTCTTCATGCGCAAACCTTGCGTTTTGCTCACCCCATAACAAGAAAAGACATGTTTTTCGAGACTCCGGTTCCGGCTAAATTTCTCAANATGGTAGGTGGNATANAGGGNACACTTGAAAAGGAGGATTNTCATNAAAATGAGGATAAGGATTANAAGATTTTTAGANTANGATTGTTAAACCCNACACTTCAGATTATTATCCATACACTCCGGGGGGCGGTTGCGACCCGGATGCAGATTCTCATTCTTCCGAAAGTAGTTGTGCGGAAGAGAAGGGGGGTGATGATGAGACCGGGGATAAAAGTTCCGACTCCGAGAGATTGAAAAGGAGCAATGAGGAAATCTCCCGAATGATTAATGAATTTCAGTCCCCTACGCTTGAAGTATTGACCGCGGAAGATGAAACTCCTCCTAAGGGAATCATGACGACCTTCTCTCACTTATTGTCATGGATAATGTCGCCGATTCTCATCCCGACCTACGCCATTATCATGGTGTTTTATCTCTCAATGCTTTCTTATGCCCCGACCGAATCGAAATGGATCATTATAGGGATTGTGTTCGGATTGACTGCCGTGGTTCCCGGAATAGGAGTCTGGATCCTGACAAAATTCGGAGATGTCTCTGATTATGCATTATCCAAACGCTCCGACCGATTAATCCCCTATACTATTGTCGGAGCCTGCTTGTTGGCAACCGGATTTTATCTGACCACGACGGGTCTTCCTGAATGGGTGGGATATTTCTTTATCGGAGCAGCAATTGCTACGGGCGTAAATCTGATTGTTAATTTTTGGTGGAAAATATCAGCTCACGGAGCAGGAATGGGAGGATTAATCGCCATGATTATGGTTATGAACCGATATGGATTGCCTCAATATAACCTGATCTGGTGGTGTGTTGCAGCCATTATCGGCGCAGGCTTATTAGGAATGGCTCGGGTTTGGCTCGGAAGGCATACTCCGCTTCAGACAGTTGCCGGAGAGATAGTCGGTTTTCTTGGAGTTCTGAGTATGGAACTGGTTGTTCCGGCTCCACTCTAAGATATCCGCACAATATGTTATATTAAAATCTGACTTCACAGTAATTATCCTTAATGTAAATTATATTATGTCCCGTTTCAATTATAGCCGTCGCCCCACATCGCCGGTAAAAGTTGGTAATATAGTAATTGGTGGCAAAGAACCCGTCAAATTGCAATCTATGACCAATACCAATACATTGGATACATCCGGCTCCGTGGATCAAATAATCAGGATAGCCGATAAAGGTGCTGATTTGGTCAGACTCACCACTCAAGGCGTTGCTGAAGCGGATAACATGGCGAATATAAAAAAGGGGGTAATTGAGTCAGGATTGGACATACCTTTGGTAGCGGATGTTCATTTTAATCCGAAGGCGGCTTATAAGGCTGCCGAAACATGTGATAAGGTTAGAATTAATCCCGGCAACTTTGTGGATGCCGCACGCACATTCAAGAAACTGATTTTCACAGATGAGGAGTATGTTGAGGAATTAAACAAGATAAGGGAAGCGGTAGTGCCGTTTTTAGAGATATGTAAAACTCATCACACTGCAGTCAGACTCGGAGTTAATCATGGCTCGTTATCCGACAGAATCATGAGCAGATATGGCGACACTCCTGCCGGGATGGTGGAATCAGTAATGGAATATCTTAGAATTTTCCGAGAAGAGAAATTTGACGATGTTATTATCTCTATAAAAGCATCAAATGTCGTGGTGATGGTGGCAACCGTGCGTCTCCTCGTTGTGGAAATGGAGAGGGAAGGGATGCATTATCCAATACATTTGGGTGTGACTGAAGCGGGTGACGGCGAAGACGGAAGAATCAAAAGCGCGGTGGGTATCGGTGCATTGTTAAGTGAAGGAGTAGGGGATACGATTCGTGTATCTTTATCCGAACCACCCGAAAATGAGATTCCTGTTGCGAAATTTATAAGAGATTACATCCAATTGAGAGAAAATCATGATGAGATTGCCGACCCTGAGAAGGAACAGAGCTTCCCTGCACGAAACAGAGTGCGCTCAATGTTCGGACTTGGAAGCGTGGGTACGCCTAAAGTCATAGGTTTTGACCTGATAATTAAAGAGGATATCGGCGAAGAGAATATCATTAATATTGATGCCTCATCAAATCCGGATGAATATGTAAATGAGTCTAGCGGAAAAATTGTCAGACTTTCCACATCTCACATCAATCCATCCGGTGAGATTCAATCCTGGATTGAAAGATATTTCGAGAGAGGGGGAGACTCTCCCATAATTATAGTTTTGAGGTATGCTGATACTGATCCGGAGAAAGTAAAATTAAAAGCGGCAGTTGATTTCGGCACTATCTTATTAAATGGATATGGGAATGCTGTAGAGTTAGTGGATGATAGTCTCACGGATGACGAGAGGAATAATCTGTTGTTGGGTATTCTCCAGGCTACGCGTTTGAGATTCAGCAAAACGGAATATATAGCCTGTCCGAGTTGCGGCAGAACACTCTTTGATCTGCAATCCACTTTGGCAGAAGTGAGAAAAGCCACAGCCGGGATGAAAGGTTTGAAAATCGGTGTGATGGGTTGCATTGTCAATGGACCCGGCGAAATGGCGGACGCTGATTACGGATATGTTGGAGCGGGACCCGGAAGAGTAAGCATTTATAAGGGGAAGGAGTTGATTCATAAGAACCTTCCGGCAGCCGATGCTCTACCCGCATTGTTAAAGCTTATAGAGGAGAATGAAGGGTTAAAAGAATAGAAATCTCCTGAATCTTACAGGGGTGCATTATTCTCTGAAATATATCCGTTTAACTCTGGGGGAAACTGAAGTCAGAATTTCATAGGGTATCGTTTGAGCTACTTCAGCCAAACGGTTGATGGGCATAATATTGCCAAATATCTCAACCTCGTCTCCTATTTTGCAATCTATATTTGTGACGTCAATCATGCAGGCATCCATGCAGATATTTCCGATAGTTGGAGCCTCACAGCCGTTGACCGATACTTTTATTGCGCCATTTCCGAATTTGCGGCTCATGCCATCGGCATAGCCGATTGGGATTGTGGCGATTTTTGAATCTCGCGTCAATCTCCCTTTACGTCCATAGCCAATGGAAGTTCCTGCGCCCCATTCTCTTAAATTGATAATGACTGTTTTGAGGGAACTGACAACCTCGAGTTCATCTTCCATTTCGGGAGGGAGTGTGTTGACTCCATATAATCCAATTCCAAGGCGAGCCATATCATAATGATGCGTATCTCCATATCTTAATATGCCTGCAGAGTTAAGGATATGACGCTTGAAAGGATAGGCGCAATGTTCAAGCATATAAGCGGAGTTTTTCTCAAAAACTTCGAGTTGCATTTCCGTGTAATCATTCATTGTTGGTTCGTCGGCAGTGGCTAAATGTGAGAATACGGAAGAAATTCTGACATTATCTTCATTAGAGAGTATTTGCATCAATGTGGGTAACTCCTCTTCTATGAATCCCATCCGATGCATTCCTGTGTCTAATTTCAGATGTATGGGATAATTTTTGATATCAGCGCGTTTTGCTGCCCTTATCACATCATTCAGCATATCGAGGGTGTAGATTTCCGGCTCTAAATTATATTTAAACATTTCTGCGTAATCAGCCACACGGGGATTCATCACCATAATAGGCATAGTTATTCCTTGCCGGCGAAGGTCAATCCCTTCATCAAGCACCGCCACAGCCAAGTATGCCGCTCCTGCATCTTGAAGCGTTTTGGCAATTTCGTAACTTCCCGCTCCGTAGGCGGAAGCTTTTACCATTGCCACCATTCCGCATGAAGCCGGAAGATGACTTTTGAAATATCTGTAATTTTTTAGTATAGCGTCAAGATTCACCTCAAGAAGGGTTTGATGAGTTCTGATTTCAAGAACCTCTTTAAGCATCTGAAAGTCAAATTCAGGAGATCCTTTCAGAAGTATAATGGAATTCATCAGGGGATTCTCTTTGAGCCATTTCCTTAACGAATAGGTGTCGGGAAAGAAAAGTGAATTAGATTTGAATTTCGAAGCATTGCGGGTTATCTCCGGTCCGACACCTATGAAGAGGTCGATTTCCCGCATATTCATTAACTCAGCAATCTTTTTATAATCCTCATCCCCTTTATGATAAATATCGCTGAGAATCACGACACTCTTTTGCCCCGGCATCTTTCGGCGCATCATAAAATCCACTGCCGGAATGAGTGAGGTCAAATCAGAAGTGTAGGAATCGTAAAGGATGCTGCATCCCCCGGCTCCATCAGAAACGCTCATGCGTGTCTCTATTGGATGAATAAGTTGAAAACGTTCCGAAATTATTTCCGGGCTATAACCTTCTGCAAGCATGTAGCAGAGGGCATAACATGCATTCCGAATGTCGGATTCCTCTTTTATCTTAAATTTTATTTTTCCGGTTTTATTCTGCCATCCGTATGTTAGCAGACAGTCTGACTCGTGGTGTTTGTCTGAAGATATGGATTGGTCGGAGTGCTGAATATTAAGAATTTTTAAATCGGAATTTTCAGATTTCATACTCCAACTCACCAATCTTTTATTGCTGAATTGGCTTAATAAAATATCTTTTAATAAAACATTATCAGCACAATAAATGATTTTATCGGCATTTTCGGCGAGAAGAGACTTCTCGCGTATCTTTTCCGATAGATTTGAAAATCCCTCATCATGCTCGGAATTTATGTCGGTGATAATGACCGTGTCGGGTCGGATGCATTCCTCCAACTCTTTCATTTCTCCGGTGCGGGAGATTCCTGCTTCAATAATTGCTAATTCGGTTTGAGGAGATATCTCCCACATTGACAATGGTACGCCGATTTGTGAATTATAGCTTCTCGGACTTCGGGAAATCTCTTTGAGAGGTTCGAGGAGTTGAAAAAGCATCTCCTTAAGAGTTGTTTTTCCTTTCGAGCCGGTGATTGCAATTATTTCCAATCCGTTGCGGTCGCTACGCGATGTGATTTTTTGAAGAAGTTCTACGGGATTGTCATAAGGAATTATGACGGCATCCCGCAAGTTTTTCATATTCTCGGGAATACTGGGAGCAACAAACATTCTGACACCTTTGTCGTATAATTCACGCATGTATTTGGTGCCGTCGTTGGTGCGTGTAGGTATTGCAAAAAATAGAGTGCCTTCATTATTAAGAAATGAGCGTGAGTCAGTCAGAAGGTTTTTAACAGCGATATCCGCCTTTGCCGAAGAAAAAATATTATTAACTCCGGCTATTTTTGCGATTTCCCCTAATGTTGTTGACATAGAAATCTTATAATCTTAACTTTAAAATTTGCGGATTGTGAGTATATTTTCTCCTATTTTTAACACCATTGTGCCTGAGGAGTTTGACTGAACTGTGACTTTCACCGGATTGGCATCAATGCCCCATTGAGTAATCAACTGTTGCTGAGCTTCGGTTTTTACGTATGGGAAATTGAAAGTATAATCCGGGTCTTCCCCTGTGACTTCCGCTACATATTCCGGAATATCCACTCCGGCAGATTCGGGATTGCCTGATAATTGCAAAACACCAAGATTGAATCTGAGATATAGACGCGGATCGCGAGGTTCATCTATCGTGTGGTCCGGGCGCTCAATACTCATTATTTGCCATTGACCTTGGAGCGGACCCATAATATTCTTTTTTTCGCAACTGCTCAGGACTATAGTCAGTATGATAATTAATATGGCAGCTAAAGGTATTGATTTCAGCAGATTTGATATTTTGTTATCAGATGAATTCATATTTTGAAGTTTTTTCAGATGAAAAATGAATCTATTCAATTTTTTCAAAATTACGAAATTTCATTGAATCATCCAATATTGGCAGGAGGTTTTTACCCTCCCTCAGCATCTACATTTTTTTCGTGACGGGATTTAAAATATCTTGATAAATTTTCATATATGCGGAAGCCATTATTTTGATATCAAAATCATGGGCTCTTTTTTTCTGAGTCTCAATTAATTTGAGACGCTCATCAGGAGAGTCAATAAGCATTTGAATGAGTTGAGCAAGTGTTTTATAATCTCCGCGTTTAAACAATGGACATACTCCTTCGGCAACATTAGCGAGTCCGGGCACATCAGATACCACAACCGGCAAGCAACCTGCCATCATTTCCACTACTGTCAATCCGAAACCCTCCCAATTAGAGGATTGCACCCCTATTTCCGAAATAGAAATCAGTCGGGAAATATCACTTCTCGAACCCATGAATACCACTCTATCTTTAACTCCGAGACTTTCTGCAAGCTGCTCAAATTCTTTATAGCGTGGACCGTCTCCAACAAGGACAAGAAAAACATCGGGGTCAGGAATTTCTGCAATTGCTTTTATGAGAGTAGGCTGGTCTTTAGACTCGACAAACCTTGAAATCATTAAGACGGGGGTTCCGGACCTCCCCATAATCTCTTTTCTGAGTTTATTAAGTTCGTTTCGGGGCAGTTGATTGTAAGTCTCCTTTTCAGCTATAAATTTATCCACAGGAATGCCATTCTCAACCAAGGCAAGTTTAGGATTGGTGTTAGGGATGCCGAGCCATAAAGCCAGGTTATTCCTAGTGGCTCTGCTGATATTTATTATTGAGGCATATCGGGAATAGATAATTTTTTCGAGCCGATGCAGAAGTTGATAATTCCGTCTTCTGTTGAATGAACTGTGTTCTGTGTAAACGAGTTTGGCTTTTCTTCCGAAGTTGGCTAATGCAGCTATGTATAATGAAGGAAATAAATGGACATGACAAATATCATAATTTTTGCTCACCTGCCGGAGTCTTCTTATTTTTGTCAACAGTCCTTTTAGCCCTTTTTTATTTCCCGGGTTCAGGATTTCAATTTTTATTCCCGGATATCCTTGCAAAGCCCTCATAAAAGTCGGGTCGGCAATATCATCTGCCATGCAAAGGCATACTTCATTTGCTTTATTGGCGTAATCACCTTCTTTGCCCGCTTGCAAAGGGNGCAGATCAGCCAAAAGGCGTTGGGCACCTCCGATNTTCATATCGTTGATTAAATGAAGTATTTTCANAACTTTNATGNANGGTAAGAATACTGAATAGCGCATCGGGGTTGATTCCCGACGCGCTATTTTTTGTAATTAAGTAGGATTAATTATTCCGCTTTTCCGTCAGAACCAAGCACGTTGAGAATTTTATGCTTGTATAATTTTTCCATTTCGTCGCGAGCCGGACCTAAATATTTGCGGGGGTCAAACTCAGCCGGTTTTTCATTAAATACCTTACGCACTGCTGCAGTCATTGCAAGACGGCTGTCAGAATCAATGTTGATTTTGCAAACATCCATTTTTGCAGCTTTGCGGAGTTCCTCTTCGGGAATGCCTATTGCGTCAGGGAGTTTGCCGCCATTTTCGTTGATGATATCAACATATTCTTGAGGTACTGAAGAGCTGCCGTGCAATACGATCGGGAAGTCAGGAAGTTTTGCTTCTACAGCTTCAAGCACGTTGAATGCAAGCGGTGGGGGTACGAGACGACCGGTCTTCGGGTCGCGAGTGCATTGATCGGGAGTGAATTTGTAAGCGCCGTGAGAAGTGCCGATTGAGATAGCCAGGCTGTCGCAACCTGTTCTTGTTACGAAATCAATAACTTCTTCAGGGTNGGTATAAGTATGGNGGTCAGAGCTTACNTCGNCTNNTACNCNTGCAAGCACNCCNNGTNCTNCTTCTACTGTTACGTCATATTTATGAGCGTAGTCTACAACTTTCTTGGTGAGTGCCACATTCTCTTCGTATGGGAGATGAGAACCGTCGATCATAACTGATGAGAAGCCGTGGTCGATACAGTCTTTGCAAAGTTCAAATGAATCGCCGTGGTCGAGGTGAAGCACGATCTGGGGCTTTTCCCATCCAAGTGATTTGGCGTAATCCACAGCTCCTTGAGCCATATAGCGAAGGAGAATCGGATTGGCGTAATTGCGTGCGCCTTTTGAAACTTGAAGAATAACAGGAGATTTTGTGTCAGCTGCAGCTTTAATGATAGCTTGAAGTTGCTCCATGTTGTTAAAATTGAATGCGGGAATCGCATATCCGCCGTGCACTGCCTTTGCAAACATCTCTTTGGTGTTGACAAGGCCAAGTTCTTTGTAATCTACCATAGTATTATTAATATTTAATGGATTATTTCATTAGTGAGTGAGATGCTCTAAGTGTAAAGAGTTTCCCATCCAACTCTTATATTTATAACAATTTTTACCTGTTGTTTTATTATTTCCCGGAAAAGTCCTCGGTTAATAAAATATCATAAATCTTTATTACCATGCAAATTTAATAATATTTTTTCATATAACGATGTCTATACATCCTAAAAATCAATTATCTTTGCATTTACTTTTTTGTTACATCGAAGTTTATTATATCGGTGACAATTAACTACCATAATAATGAATTCTAAGAAAACAGCACTTATCACGGGCGTTACAGGTCAAGATGGTTCATACCTTGCTGAGTTTTTGTTAGACAAGGGTTATGATGTTCACGGCACAATAAGACGCTCATCTTCAGATTTTCGTGAAAGGATATCCCATCTTGAAGGATTGCCGGATTTCCATCTTCATTATGCCGACATGGCAGATTCGATGAGTCTGGTGAAAGTTATCTCTGCAGTTCGCCCTGATGAAATATATAATCTCGCCGCGCAGAGTCATGTGCAGGTAAGTTTCGATGTGCCTGAATATACCGCCAACACAGACGCTACCGGAGTTTTGAGAGTTCTCGAAGCGGTCAGGGCTTGCGGGTTGGAAAAAAAGTGCAGAATTTATCAAGCCTCTACATCAGAACTATATGGCAAGGTGGAGGAGGTGCCACAAAATGAAAATACTCCGTTTCATCCATATAGTCCATACGCAGTGGCGAAACTTTACGGTTTTTGGATTGTGAAAGAATATCGGGAGGCATACAATATGTATTGCTGCTCCGGCATTCTTTTCAACCATGAATCTGAGCGGCGAGGCGAAACTTTTGTTACCAGAAAAATTACTTTGGCAGCTGCCCGTATCGCTCAAGGTAAACAAGATAAACTCTATTTGGGCAACCTCTCTTCTCTGAGAGACTGGGGCTACGCAAAAGATTATGTGGAGTGTATGTGGCTCATCTTGCAACAACCCAAACCGGAAGATTATGTCATTGCCACAGGTGTTCAGCACAGTGTAAGGGAATTTGCAACATTAGCTTTCCATTATGCCGGAATAGAAATAAAATGGGAAGGGGAAGGTGAAAATGAAAAAGGTATTGATAAAGCTACGGGAAAAGTAATTGTGGAAGTATCTCCTGATTTTTATCGTCCTACTGATGTTGTGAATTTATGGGGAGACCCGACAAAGGCAAAAACCCGGTTGGGATGGAATCCACTGAAAACTTCTTTCGACAATCTGGTCAAAATTATGGTAGAAGCCGATATGAAGAAAGTGGCAGTGGAACGAGCTTCTGAACATGTGCGCACCAATCTGGAGGAATATCTTGAAAAGGGTATTGTAAAATAGTTTATAGTCATGGATAAAAATTCCAAAATATATGTTGCAGGTCATCGGGGAATGGTGGGTTCTGCAATTGTGAGAGAACTCAACAGGCAAGGTTATCGGAATATCATAACCCGCACCCACTCCGAACTCGATTTGACAAACCAGAATGCAGTNGATGATTNTTTCAANACTNAGAAACCGGAATATGNTTTTCTTNCNGCCGCANAAGTGGGTGGCANTGCTGCAAATTCCNCGCAGCCGGCNGATTTCCTATGGCAAAATATGACCCTTGAAATGAATGTCATACATTCGGCTTGGAAACATGGTGTTAAAAAACTTGAGTTTCTGGGTTCTTCCTGCATTTATCCTCGCCTTGCCCCTCAACCTATGCAGGAAAGCTGCCTCTTGACCTCCTCTCTTGAGCAAACTAACGAAGCCTACGCATTAGCCAAAATCTCCGGATTAAAATATTGTGAATATCTCAACCGACAATATGGCACAGACTTTATTTCCGTCATGCCGACAAACCTTTACGGTCCCAATGATAATTATCATCCGGAACACAGCCATGTCTTGCCTGCGCTTATCAGGCGTTTCCATGAGGCGAAGGATGCCGGAGCTGAAAGCGTTACTTGCTGGGGCGATGGCTCACCCTTAAGAGAATTTCTTTATGTGGATGATTTGGCTAATCTCTGTGTGTTCTTAATGAATAATTATAGTGGAAATGAAACTATCAATGCCGGCACCGGCAAAGAGATTACGATAAAAGAATTGACAGAACTTGTAGCCAAAATTATAGGCTTTTCCGGTAAGATTGAATGGGACACAACGCGCCCTAACGGTACCCCCCGCAAACTTCTGGATGTCAGCAAAGCAAAAGGATTGGGATGGTCTTATTCCACCGAACTCCCCGAAGGGATTGAAAAAGCATACGCTGATTTTTTAAATAAAGTTNAGCAGGATAATCTNAGGGCAAAATAAAAGTAAATGTTGCTATATCTTTTGATTCTGCTTCTGACGTTGATAGGTTTGTGTGGNCATGATTTGAGCCTTGNANACGGGAGCAANGTGTCAAAGGAAGAATCAAAAAGATGGAGATTCATTCTCTGGAGTCTTGCCGGTGCTATTATAATAATGGATGCGCTCCGATTGAATGTGGGGCTGGANACAACTATGCTTCGCTATCACATTCTCAAACTGCCGGCGATGGAGATAGTGAAGGATATGCCCCAATATATCCCGATTTTGCGTATTGAATTATTATGGATACCATCCGCCACCTGAATGACCGTACCCACCTCGGATACTTCCAGTTCGGAGGCATATCTCTTGATCTGATCCTTAATGACTGAACTGATCTCTTCTGGTCTTAAATTCATGGATCATACGCACCTTTCTTTATATTTTTTACACCTGTACTTTTAACAGATCCTTCTGCAGCTCATTCAGCTTCGTACTGATGCTGCTGTCCACGACTCTGTCGCCGATTTGGATCACCATGCCGCCGATCAGGGAGGCATCCACGCCGTAGTGAATCTCCATGGATTTATACTTCGTGGTATCGAGCAGTTTTTTCTCGACTTCCTTACACTGGTCATCCTTAAGCGGAACGGCCGTCGTCACCATGGCGATGCCTATTCCCTTGTGCTCCTTAACTTTAGCGACAAAATACGACAGGATCTCGTCGATCTCCCTGTAACGGTCCTTCGTGATAATGATAGTGAGAAACCCGAGCAGCTCCGCGGATATCCTTCCCTCAAATACTGTTTTAGCAACCTCGATCTTCTCCTCCTTGATGATCTTAGGATGATTCATCAATTTGCCAAAATCTTCATTCTCCGCAAGGATCTTCTGAAGCTGTTCAATC
>WFMC01000158.1 GCA_009177205.1 Bacteroidales bacterium | reverse complement strand
TAGCCACCTTGGTGCTGTCGGGTGCGTTGTCAATATGTCCGTCGACACGCCAGCCGTCGCCCTTGCATGAGGTGAGCATGGCTACTGACGACAGCGCTATTATCAAGATTTTTTTCATCTGGATTTTACCCGGTTCCCACTCACAGCTGATTGGAAGAGCTGCCCAACCGAACTCTTTTATTTCTTCTTCAGCCTTAAGGTCATAGGAGATTGGAGAGTCCATATCCTCATAAAAGCGGTTGTCTTTTTTGTAAAGGCGGCACGAGACTTCGCCTGAAGTTTTATTGACTGCAAGATATACTCTCGGCACATCGAGCGCATTGGCACCCTGCGACAGGTCCCTATAGGGGAAACGCTGTTTATCAACGGGTTTTTTTCCGGCTGACGGCGTAGCGTCCGTCACTCTCAGCAACACGCTGATATACAGTTGATTCTTTGCGTTGCGAGGGTCTTGAGTATATTCCCATCCGTCGTATGCTGCCGGTATGAGCATCGCGCAGTTATCTTTGCCATCTTTTCGAACTTTTCCCATTATTGAGACGGCATTTTCTTTTATCACAGGGTGATTCACACCATTGGTCACAATCTTATCACCATTTCCGTAGATATACTCGACAATGCCGCGTTGAGGATTCCCTGACCACACGCCGCCACTGTTGATTTGTTTGAAATCAAAGATGTCTTCCACACCTACACCCCCTATTCGTACTCCTGCGATTTCAATGTCGCAACTCTTGTGGCGGCCGTGGGCTTTAATTTCTATGCGGCTTAGCTGATGATTGAAGTTAAGCATAATGCCGGTGAAGTAATTGTGCGCCATGGAGCCCGAGGTATAGGCTGTGATGAAATCCTTCTGCACAGCGATATCTTCTTCCACCTTGAACCCGGTAAGTTTGTAGTTGAGAGTGGTGGCTGTGGATTCGTTGACCAAATTTGCTCCGGGGATATCTTCCAGACCCGGATGGAAGCCGAAAAAAGAGACTTCATCACTCTCCTTTGTCTCATTGGGCCAGCAGCAGAATGGAGAGGAGAACACATCCTTATTCTCGATGATATCAATTCTTTGATTGGAAAAAAGTGTATCCTTCACACTGCCATTCATTGCCGTCGGGTCGTCAAAATCAAAAGCAGTAACATAAAAATGTTTCAGATTATCCTTCGTTGTAATATCCGCACGACTTGTGGGCTCCCCGAATGATGTGCGGAAAGCTATCNTGTNACCCAGAGGCGNGGTNGAATTTTCGGGGAGTATATCATCCTGCGAACACGCTGTCAGAGCGAGGGTCAGGCTGATAAACAGGTATGTGGGGTTCAGAGTGAATTTCATATCCGGTTTGTTTTATTTTCTCGGTACTGTGGTTGTAATAGGTTTGGTTTCAATCCAATCAATCACATCGATGCTGAATTGGGTCCTTTCGTTTTTGATTTGAAGCGAAAGCAGGTATTTCCGTCCGGGCATCCATCCTTTCGGGATAACGGTAGTGTCGGTATATTCCTTGCTTCCTCCGTTGTCGTCAAGAACCGTATATTTAACTTCCATTACGGTGTCATCCTTCGGGTTGGGAAGCAGAAAAAGCGGATTATTTTCCGTAAAGACCTCATGTCTTTTATCGTCGTTAGGGATTGATGCTATATATTCTTCAGACGAATTAATTTCCACATCNCCGGNGTCGTGGATTGTCCATCCATCAAGTGTGCCGGGTTCGTAAGCAAAGTTGTATGTCATGATTCCATCCGGGGAAAGGGATGCAGGTGAGACGGCATACCTGGCGCCGGTCGGTATGTTTTTAAAAGTGATACCCGTAATTTTGAGCGGGAGCGTTCCCGGAGCAGGATTTATATAAGTCACTGCGATGTTGATATTGGAGAGAATATGTTTGAACGTGAAGGATACGGGAAATGTAACGCCTTCGTTATAGTTGCGTCGATGAGTTGCGATGAGTAAATCACTTGTGGTCTTGTAGTCATCGGGCTGCTTATATGTGAAGCTCAACTGATTGTCAGAGACCGAGTAATCGTAATCCGAAAGGCATGCTGCCTTGGCAGGATGCAGGGCTACGAAAGAATATTGAAAGTGCGGGAACCAATATCTGGTGTCCTCACAGAGCCATTGCTTAACCGAGGCATCATATTTGACCTCGGTGTCATCATATATTTTGACAGGATTATTGTCTGCGCTGTCATCTGTGCCTGTCATGTCACCGAAGACAGCAAATGGGAGGGAGGTGATGTTACTGTTGGAGACGGGATAAGCGCGTGAAGAAACCTCGGTGGCGAATACCATCTCGTTATAGGTTACTTCAGGCTCGTCTGCGCCCGACTGACAGGCTGACAGCAACAATAATGCCGCCGTCATCTGCACAGTATATTTCAGTCTGTGTAAAATCATCTTTCAATGTTTTGGTTTTGAGGAGATTAAATTAAAGAGTGCCGCCCGCCCTGCAGGCGGCACAATCAATATCGGTTCTGTAAACTAATTGTCAGGAGATTAGTTGAAAGTAATTTTGGAAGCTTCTTGAGCCTCTTCACTATCATCAGTGCCCCAGCCGGCAGGTTTGATATTACCCATATCGTCAACAGTCGTAGTGAAGGTGATGATGTCGAGCTTGGCTGCGTTACCGTCAACTTTGATGTTGTAGGTATATGTGTAGCCGGGTTGCCAGTTAGGTTGGAATTTGCCAATCAAATCCTTTTGCATAATAAGCGTGCCTTGGTCATAGACCTCAATGGAGAAGTTGATTGTGACGTTGGGGTCATTATACTTGTAAGGAATGACGTAAGCGGAGTTGGTGTCCTTGCTGTTCGTAGCAGCATCATCTGTAAACTTCACTGAAATGGGTTCTGAAGCACCATCCCAAAGGACAACATTGGCATCATCTGCCACGCGTGTTGCATCCCATACATACTTCTGAGTTTCATCGGGCTGATATAGGAAAGAGCCTTCATCTGCAATGTTGCGGATTGTCACGTTACTGATTTTTACCTCATAATCTTTGGGGAAGCCGCTGGAGAAAGTAGCGTTGACCTTTGAAAGAAGGTGCACGAAGTTCAGCGCTACATCCTGGTTGGCGGATTCCTGACCTACTATACCTGTGTTATCGGAACCGGAGTTGAAAGCAAAAATCAGGTCTGCCTGATGGGTGGCATTGGACACATAATTTCCTATAGCAAAAGTGCTTTTGCTATTATCCTTAACATAAGGAGCACAACTGATATTCGTGAGTTTAGCACCGTCACCACAACTGTAAGCGAAGAAGTGATATTTAGCACCGGGAATCCAATAGCGGTAATCTTCCTTGGTGGCATCATCTTTGTAATTCCAACCATCGTTAGTTGCCTTACGGGATACGAGAACATTCTCAAAAACCGGGGAGAAACTTACACCCTCCTTGTTGTAGTAACCATAGACATGGAACTGGTTGAACTGAGAGTTGGTGATGTCATCGGCACGTGATAATTTGCTGACAACGTTGTCAAAACCAATCACGTTGCTTGAACGTGTTACATCATTCACAACATCTTCAGATGTACAGGCCGTCAGCGCGAGTACTCCTGCTACAAAAAAGAAAAGATTCTTGTTCATGTGATTAAATGATTTAAGTTAATAATTTATTTTGTTAATATTAATTATGTTTTATTAAATATTATGTCCGTATTCAATTGTTTTATTTTTGATTACCTATCGGAAGGTCAATGATTTCATCATATTCATCCCAATCGGAGACGTTGACTATAAAGCCGGCGTTTCCGCCAACGGAGGGCTGAGATTCAATTTTTATACCTTCTACCTTGATTACTCCTCCCCTGGGCTGATTCTTCAGCTGGTCGGTAACGTCGAAATTAAATTCAAGCACTTTTCCGTTTTTAAGCATCACTTCGAGATTGAGTGTATAATCCCGCTCCGTTTCATTGTCTGCGCGCCCGTAATATTTATCGGGGAATGCAGGAGCGCCGAATGATTGCAAGCGTGCCATGCAGCTGTTTTGTTTGACGGAGCAGTCAAAAAGCACTATCGAAGTTTTTTCGGATGTCACTCCGGTGCGGAGATACACAGATTCCGCCATGCCGCCGATGGCTCCCCTGGCAAGTGCAACTTGCTCGATTCCTTCATCAAATTGAAAGTCTACAAAGTATGTATATACCAACGGCTGCATTTTAGGAGTAAGAGCTCTGACTTCGTGGTTTTTCACCCCCGGCACATTCTCTATATATGCCGAATATAGAATATCGGGGGAATTGGTGGTGCGCACATCGCTNTATCTTTCGTAGAGGGCTGNGAGAGATGANTTTCCTCGTGNACGTGNCGTGGCGGTGNCACGNGCATCATCGAGCGATGCAATGTCAGACAGAATGATATACTCGGTGTCTCCGTTATACAGCAACACCGAACGGCTCTCATCCGGATCGACTATAAACTGTTTGCCATCAGGAGAGACAAAACTGTCGGAACGTCTGCCGTCGGCATAATAGCTCACCATGTTAATCCACTCCGGAATGCCCGGGCGCACCTCGTCATATTCATAACCGTAATGTTCCTTATCCCAGACCTGNAGATGATGATGGCCATAGTCNCGTTCCCNTTCCTGTTCCCAANTGNAGTTGATGTTTAAAGCTGGATAGTGGTCATAACACAACTCCTGACGACAGGATGTCATCAGTAAGGATATCATGGACAGCATGACAATCAATATGTTGTAATTACCTATCCTTTTCATAGTGTTGTCCCCTTCCGTTTGTTTCTGTTGATATCGAAGAATCGCCAGACGAGGGAGAATTTCAGCTTTATAGGACCTACATAGTTGAGGTTTTTTGTACGCATATATATATGATGGTCATCTATCGGCTTGTAGCGCTTATAACGGGTATAAACGTATCCGACGCCTGCCTCCGCTTCCAGAGAGAGGTGACGGGTGATTGGCCACATATAGCCGAATGTCAGACCTGCCAACAGACCTTCGCCATAATATCCGCGGGAGTCGCGGAGCAAGTCATACCATCCGCCGCCGGCAACGACTCCGACATACATTCCGTGCCATGGCGAGCGGGGTTTTATCCATCGGCGGGCTTCAGCGTCAATAATCACCATACGGTAACTTTTGTTGTTGCGATAATGTCCCCACCATGCCATATTGCCCTCAATCGCCACTGACCATTTGTCTTTAATAAGCCACTCCAGCTCAAGGTTGGGCATAAGTATGCCGTAATATAATAAATTTGTTTTGAGTGCCAGGATGTATCCGGGCTCATAAAATGCAGAAGCCGGCTTTACTTCGGATTCTGCCTGCTCAGCGTCAACAACTTCATTTATGTCAGCAACTTCTGTTAAATCACTAACTTCAGTTATATAAGTATTCTCTGTCGAATCTACGGCGTCGGTCATACCGGCAATATCATTAGTCTCCTCCGCAGCGGTGTTGGAATTGTCGGCGGAGACATAGAATGAAACAGCGATGGAATTGCGCAGCATAGGAAAGATATTATCAAACATCCACCGCCAGGGGCGTCCGCCATGAATATCCATCAGTTGCTTCTTTCGTCCGCTCACCAGACGACCCTTGCTATCGAAAACCGAGAGAGGTGTATGGTCGATTATGTCGAGAATCTTCTCACGCGAAGGCACATCGGGATTATCAGCCACGATGTCGCGCAGTTCTTTCCATGCCACTCCTTCAGGATGCAGCCGGATTAAATCGGGGGAAATGCCCGCATTTTTCTCCAATATTGAGGCTATGGTCTGACAGCGTTTCTCTGAAAGTCGTTGATTAAGACCAGCCGTTCCTTCAGGCGATGCATAAGAGCGGACAACGATGCTGTCGAGTCTGTGTGCTTCAGAAGCAATATTGATAGCTTCGATGAAATGATTCATCGAAACCGCATTGTCTTCAAATGCAGGGTCAAACTGCCATTGACCTATGTGAAAATACACCTTGACTGTATTCCCGGAAGATTGTCCGTTAGCAAGAAAGAAAGAGAATACGGCAAGTGCACAGACAAGAATATTCTTCATAAAGTCTCCAGGACTCCTAAGTTCTAATGTCCGAATATCAATTCTTAATTAAATTTTCAATTTTGAACGCAAATATAATATTTTTTTCCCTAATGGAGCAAACTTTGCAATAGAACTTAAATTATTTTTAACAGTTTTTACATAGTTTTTACATGTAATGTCCCGGCTTAAGAATCATGCATGCACCCTCAAATCGCATAATTCAAACCTGATTGATGTGCTTTGAAATCAAGGGATTTGAAAATGGATTAATTCCTGTGCATCATTTAGATAATACATTTGATAAGACATGGAAAACTCCGGTTTTAATATAATGTCTTGCCAAACCTTTGAACTATTATATTGTTAATATAATAAAATAAAATATTATAAATTAAAAGATTATGGACGAAAGATTTGAAAAACAAGTTAAAGAGGACCTTCATAAATATTTAGTAAGTGTGGGGAAGGTCGACAGGATTTTGCCTGAAACCCCCGACATTGAAGAGATGTTTCCCGCTGTGCTTGATGCATATATCCCCGATGGGGTTCGGGAATTTCAAGACTATCCGGTTGTGTCACTCGGATGGATGATGTTCATCGGGATGGCGATTGCAAAATTTTGGGATGTCGATTGGGAGAAATTTTCTGCCATGGGAGGCGGAAAGATTTATGAAGGTCTGCGTGATGAAAAGGGCTACGACAACCTTGACGACAATATATTGAAAGAACAGTTGGGCTATGATGATAAAGAGGCTGAGGAAGTCAGCAAAATTGTAGGAGAATGCGCTGCGCGTACGCTGTCGGCACTTCAGCACGGCAATTTTGAACCGGGCACGGCAGCAGCTGCCAATGCATATCTGGGGGCTTTGAAGGCACTTTACCTCATGGGAGCGGCTTACGAGCTGAATATGCTCGGTTATCACATGACCCCGATGGGCGGCTCAATGAATTAATGTCAATTTTTAAATTATATGACAGAAGACTTTGTAAACTTCGGGATTATGGTTTTATAGTCTGTCCTACCGCATGGCAATCGGAGGGAAGTTAATAAAAAATGATGGCATGTCGTGTAATGCAAATACGACATGCCATTTATCATTTTAATGATTTAAGGATTTGCCTGTTGTCGAGAAGTTCAATTATTCCAACACGGGGCGTATTCCGAATCCGTGAAGTCGGGGGTTGAGTTGTCTTTGAGCCCGGCTCTCGTCCATAATTATGCTTCCGGCTTCTTTCTGTCCTGTGGCATTGGTGCCGGTCTGAGATAGCCAGATGGTGCCGTTTTGTCCATAACCCCCGACCTCAGAGCCTAACTGGCCGGAGCGATAGCCGAGTTCGGAGAAGAATATGCGTGAGCCATCGCTAAGAGTGAAGTATAGTCCCATTACGTGAGTTCCTGTTTCGGCTGCGCCATACTCGAAAGGATAAGTTAAAAGCTCGAATAAGCCGGTGCCGTATGGAACTTGTGCTCCCGGAGGGCAGGGATCATAGATAGTCTTTTCATTCTTGGCTGATAATGATGAGTCCCAAAGATTGTTATAGGGAAAAACATAATCATGAGAGCCTCTGAAGAATATATCGGGATTTTTGATGAATACCGAGATGTCTTCTTCCGCGGGGGGACTGTAAGTGCTCAAATCTACCGTTCTGAATTCTTTGATTTCGTAATGGTCAGAATCAAACCATTCGTTCAAACTTGACTTCATCGGGTCTTTTCTACCCCATTGATAGAAATTGTAGCAGTCTACGGTCTCAGTCGTAATGCCTGTCTGATTAAGTGTGATAATACTTGTCAGCGGCTCCATTCCCGCGGGTATATCGCCTGTCTGAGTGAATTTCACATTGGCTTTGCAATGAGGGAATACCGTCACGTCGCCACCGATAATCAAGCCCACATTCCGAGGATAATATTTATATGTTTGCCCCGATGCCGTGACGGAATAAGTGTTGCTGCCGGCAACATAATCAGTTACCCAAATATGCCAACTCCACATAACTGTTCCGTTTTTATCGCGGAGAGCGATTATGGCATTTCCCTGGCGAATCGATTCCGCGGGGACTTCAAATGAAATTGTATTGTCGTGATTCAGGGTCACATTTCGGATGAGGTCCAGACGACCTTCCCATACGAGAACTGCATCGGCGGGATTTGAGCAACCCTGATTTTCATAAATATAAGGGGAAGTGATTGGATTATTCAAATGATTGACAAAGGTTTTCAGCGCATATTTATTATGAGAAGAGGAAGTATAAGATGTTTTATTGTCCGCACCATTTTTTATGCCGTTGCCATAAACCAGCGGGAAAGAGTATATGCCGGGAGCATTCACGACATAGCAGTTCGCTGTGTTTTGAATTTCAGGTGCACCTGAAGAGTTGGAAAGATTGAAGGGGGTATGTCCCGATGAAGCGTTGATATCGGGAGTATCTTGCAATTTTTGAGACTCGGGACTTAATTTGGCGAAAGTCAGTTTCTGCATCTTCGTGACTGCTTTCAGATAATCGATACCGTCGCCGGATGATGGAAATTGCTTAATCCAGTCGGGAGTGCTGATTACTTGTCCGTTATCGTCTACAAATTCAGCTTTCCATTTTACCGGAATGGAGTCACCTGCATCGTTGATATAGCAGCTGTTGACGCGGAAAGGCACGGTCTGTCCGGGATATGGCGTTTCAAATGTGCCTAATACGTCCAATACCAGTTTGTTTGTTTCCGGTTTAGCCGACAGATGATAGGTGACGGTGCTTCCCTGAGGCCATTCCTGAGCGGCAATGGAGGCAGAGAAAGTCGATTCTTTTCCGTCAATATCAATGGTGAGCTTCACCATAGCATCTTCGGGCATTGTCCCCGGAATCAAAAGGAACATTTCATTATCAGCCGTAATGGGAGTTTCCGGAGCGACATATTTACCTCCTTCAGCAGCTATGAGCAAAGAATTGGCGGGCACGACCGAAAATGAAGCTGGAGTCGAAACCTCACTCCATCTGCCGTCCTTGATATTCAGAATCCCTTTTGAGGGTATTCCTGAAATTTCGATACTTAATACTTTGCAAGGAGCCATTTCAGAGCCTGTAACAAATCGGATTGCACTCAGAGCATGGTTAAACGAAAGATTGCAAGGGGATTCAGAAGCATCTGCGGAAGCCCACAGAATATCTTCCTGATCTTTCACATCCGCCGGAGTGGTGTAATCGATAACCCGATTCCCATCTCCGTCGTTGGATACGATTCCGTAAGGTGAATATGCCGTGAAAGTCAAGACCTCCTTGCCCGGCCATAGATACTCTCTTTCGGGAGCCCAGCCATTGGCACGGGTGACCTCAACGTTATCCATATATAATCCGCCGTCGGCAGTGTTGGCGAAAACTCCAAAATCATTTATTGTCGAATTGTTGACGGTTGTGGAGCGGGTCGCTCCATCCCTGCCATCGGATATTCCTATGCCCGGAGTGACAGTGGGGTTAAGATAGAGTGTGGATTCTCCATTGTCAAGTCTTACAGCCCCTCCTCTGCGGGTCGCCGAGCCGGAACGAGTATTAAATGAAACGGTCGTCAACTCAAATCTTATGTTTTTCTCACTTGACGTATTCCGGTCAATAAGGTCTTCATCTTTGCATCCCGCCAAAGCCAGCAAGATGCATCCTAAAGAAACCGAGCGAATTAAGAAATGATGTGGAATATATGAACTTTTCATCGGAATGGAATCCTCCAATTATAAAAATGTCTTTAAAAAATTTTGACCACAAGAAGAGCCTCCTCTGCTTGTGGTCAAAGCCCATGTGTGTTTTTAATATTTATTTTTTCAGTTATTTTCAGCAGGTGTATATGTTGTCATATCCAAATCGGATGCTGAATCCACCCAGTCTACGACATTGACTGTGAATTTGATTGGACCTCCGAGAACCGGTGTGCCCGGTTGCGGGTCTTTGGGGTCAACATAGCCTGCGCCATGACTGAAGTCAAGAGTGTAGATGTATTTCTTGCCAGCTTCCCAATTTGTGTCGATTGGGATTGCAGCCCAGACGCAGTTGCCGTCAGAGGGGAAAGGATAGATTTGCAAGCCTTCATTTCCATCTGCATCAAGAATGTTGATTTGCAATTTGACAGACAGATATGCTCCTGATTTAGAGTTGGCGGCATCTCCTGTCGGGTCCCATGCCACAAGTTGCTGCGGAAGAATCATTGCGTTGCCGTTGGTGCCCATCAAACTTTGGGCTGTAGCTCCGAGGAGAATAGGTTCGGTATATGTGGATTCATAATCAGCCTTGTTTGAAGCAAGAGTCCATGCGTATGTGTCGAAATTGAAAGAACCTGTTGCAACGGGCTGACCTATGCGGACACCGGTTACCTTAAATGTGTAATTTTGGTTGGTGGTCAAACCCCTGACTTCAATCTGCACGAGATTGTGGTTGAAATCGAGTGGTACGCCCGGACCTTCATTAAGAGATTTTTTGCCGGTTGCCTTTGCAGAGATGAAGTCAATCTGATTACTTATATCTGAGGCAGGGCTGAAGTCCTTTAGGGTCTTTTCTGTTTCNTTAATACTTACGCCGGCANGGTCAACGGGAGCGTATGCCAAGAATGAANGTTNNCTGTCATCACCCGGCCAATAATAANCGGAAGCGGAATTATAGAAACTTGTGCCGGAAGTCTTGGAGAATGTCTGATTCAGGAAATAAGGGGTTGAACCCAAGAAAGCTGATGCCTTGAAATCAACCAGGTTCGCATTTGTGGTTTCGACGGCACGAGTTGACATTGCCGGTCGGAAATTAATCTGACGACCTTGATTGAGTTCTACTTCATCTTCGTTTGTACAAGCAGTCAATGCTAAGAGTCCGGCTGCAGCCGCGAAAAATAATGTGTTTTTCATAATTATCTTATTTTTTTAGTTTTTTATAATTTATGCAGAATCCTTATGCCTTCAATTTTAATTTATTTTGTAGCATCAGATTTTATCTTTTAATTAGTATATTATAATTACAAATATAACTTCAAAAGTGTTCAGTTTTGAAGTGTTAAAAATCAGGTGTAGTTACATCTTTAGTGTGTAATCTACCGATTTCCATTCATTTACGTTCGGCACAAATCCACTTCCTGAAGCAATTGGGCGTGGCAGTTTGAGCCCGTCTACAATGATATTGACGTGATGAGGATCTTCGGCGTTGCGCACCTGGTCGGTTACATCAAATGTAGCGTAACTGCCGGTGTGGTCTTCAAAAACCAGATAGACTGTAAGGATATTTTTTCTTGAATTGTTGGAAGCATTCCCAAAGTTAAGAAAAGAGCCAGATACTGAATTTTTTGCTGCAATCTGATGCAGGACTACCGGCATTGTTGCAGGATTATGTGAAGGTCGCCGCTTTCCAATCATGTAACTTTCTGATAATCCAGAGAGTGTGGCATCAAGATTGGCGCCTTTCAAGTAATCAATATTTTCTATATCTTTGATGGTGACAGTGTAATGGCAGGTAACTTCTTCGGGATAAAAAGTTATGGTCTGATTTTCCTTGTAAGGGTCAATCAATAAATTATCTTCCCTGTCGCTCCATATCAGAGCGCCTGCCGGCTGAGCCATCCTTTCGGAAGCGGATTCATTGCTGCGCGGCAAAGTTCGCGTTTCAAGTCCGAACGTTCTCAAGGCAGCTAAATCATCTGTAAGAACTTCAATCAATTCATGGTCGTTGACGTTGCGGAATCGTGCCCAATCTGAATTATCGTTGTTGAAGCCTAATCCGACATAATTTCCTCCGGGCACATTTGCGAGTCCTCCTTTCATATCACTGAAACTATACCTGAGAGGTTCAATTGTTTCTTCCGGGTTATATAAATATGCCACGACAGATTCCGGAGCGGCTTCCGGAGACTTGGACCAATCGAAAACTATACGGACTTCGGGCGTTCCGGTTTCATCATATATGAGGTCTTTATGGTTACAGGAAGCCAAGCCTCCGCAAAACATTGTAATTATCAATAAATAATTTGTCTTCATAATCTTGCTTATTAATTATGATTGCAACATCCTATCAGCCATACTAAGGAGACCTCTAGTTTTGTGGGAAGAACACTATTGAATTTCTTTGTGGACTCCCATACATATTTATCACCTTTTGGTTGATACTTCACTATTTTTCCTCCATAATATCCGACTCCCAAAGTGAAATCAAGATTCAACCGGTGGGCGATGGGGAGTGAATAGCCATATTCAACTCCGGCTGTGAACATACATCTGTCCCAAAGGTTATGACCGGGTTTGCCTCCCATATAACCTACACCGCCGACCTCAAAATCGAATGTTGAAACCCCGGCATAGATTCCCAGGTGATGACCTGTGAGGGGTTTGGCGTTCGCTGCCTTGCCAAACCATTTTCTGACGGCTAAATCACCGCCGTAGGCTCTCCAATACCAGTGTGTCTTGTTTTTATCCCACCATCCGTAGGTCCAATTGGCGACGACCGACCAATTTTTACCTAAATAGAATTCAGCTCCAATGTTCGGAAGCAGAAGAGCGTCCGAAAGAAGATTGGTTTTCAAGCCCATATAAAATGGGCGGCATGTTTTCTCCGGGACTTCCGGGATTTCAATAATCTCCGTTTCAGTTATCACCACCGGCTCCGGAATTTCAAAATCCGCTACGGGGGGTAAAGTATCGACAGCAACCGACGGAGGATTAAGGTAATTATATTCAACAAATAATTTCGAGTATCTCAATTTTGGGAATTGATGAGTATAAAGATATCGGTATGGGATTCCCTTATGCAATATTTTGAGGTGATTCAGGAGTCTGTTTGACTCTGCGGGGGTCATATCATTGGTTTGAGTGGCTGGAAATAATAGATTCAATACATCCTCGCGGTAAGGCACTTTTGAATCAGCCGAAACAAGTTGATAGAGTCCGTTCCAGTCTCTCCCGAGGAAAATGAATTGAGTCTTTGAATCCTCCAAAGGAACTTTAGTGCCGATATAATTAAATATATTGCGAGCGCGTTTTTGAGAAAGGGTGCGGTTGATTTCCACGCTTCCCTCCGGAGAAGCAGAGCCCATAACCTTAATTTTTTTCAGATTATAGAAGTCAGTGCTATCTTCACGTTCCTTGATTGTCTGAATCATCCTGTCCAAGTTTGATTCATTATCATCAAGGTCGGGGTTAAGAATGCTTTTTGACTGCCGGAACTTAACTTCCGTAGAGTCGACAACTACGCTCTGAGCACAGATGCTCACCGCACTAAAGCATATAAATATGCCCAAGAGGGTGATATATAGAAATCTTAATGATAGAGTATCAGAATTTCCCAGATTTATCGGAATCTGTTTTTCACAGCAATTTTCAATCATAAGTTTAAAAGACATACAAAGTGAAACGTTGATACATTGATAACAATTCCGAAATAAATAAGTTGATGCTCCTCTCATCTTTAACACTTTCCCTAAAAAGATAATTTTGATGAATATAAACCTATTAATTTAGAGAAGCGTTTTAGAAGTAGTATAAGAAATAAAGAATTAAAAAATTTGGAATATGGATAGAAAAGAACTTAGAGATGTCATTGCATCAAATATTGAAGAAGTCATAAAGAATCCGGATTATTTCGGACCGGATCCGCAGTTAAGCATTATTCCCACAACCTTATTGGTCAGCATTGAACGCAGAGGGGATGCCGACCGTGCAATTGCTTTCAGCGATTATGCCATTGAAGAGGATGCTGTGGAAGATGGAGATTATTCGGAGGATGCAGCTGATTTCCAATCTGCCTCAGACTCGGATTTGTATCCTGTGGGATTATATATAGATTATGCCAACAATAAGCCTGATATGAAAAAAATTGAAAAATTAGTCGAGCAATACATTCCTCAACAGGAAGAAAATCTCTACGCCGAGTAACCGTTTTTTACTTCAATTATGGCAAATGCTTCTTCAAATAATTTCACTGAATCATCCACTATCGGCAATACGGGAGGATATTTTGTTTTTTTGGTTATATATTTGGCTTTGTTGAGCGCATTCGGTTCGTTTTTTAACGATATTTATTTGCCGACATTACCGGAAATGGTGCGATCTTTTCACACCTCACGCTCCATAGTGCAACTCGGATTGACATTCGGAATGATTGGTCTTGGACTCGGTCAATTGATTTTGGGTCCGTTAAGTGACCGCTTCGGAAGAAAGCCAATACTATTTGTCACCCTGATTGTATTTGCCATAGGCGCAGCGTGCAGCGTTTGGTCAACAACCATTTATATATTCCTTTTTTGGCGTCTCATTCAGGGACTTGGAGCCTCGGGCGGATATTTCCTTGCGCGAACAATTCCTGCGGACTTATATAAGGGTAGGGCTTTGGCAAAAGTCATGGCACTTGTCGGTGCCATCAACGGTTTCGCGCCTGCCAGCGCCCCGGTAATCGGAGGATTGGTGGCCCGTTCAATCGGTTGGCAAGGTATCTTCTGGATACTTTTCGGATTCAGCGCATTGCTTCTATTATTCACATTCGCCTTTAAAGAATCTTTGCCGAAATCCCGTCGGGTTACGGGTCATTTCGGAGTCGCATTCAGAAATTATAAAATTCTCGCCGGGAATA
>WFMC01000084.1 GCA_009177205.1 Bacteroidales bacterium | reverse complement strand
TCTACATTTTGTTATGAACCGGTCATATCTGCAGTGTATAGCATTTATGATGATAAAAAGTTAGGAAGATTTCAAAGACGAAATATTCTAAGAAAATTATTATTTCAAAACTTGCCATTAATCAAATTATATTTTCCTACTGATAAAAAAGGAAAACTGATAAGAATTGTCTCAAGTCTTTTGCCAATTAATTTATTAGATAAGTTTTTTAAAGTGGTTAATATTTATCAAAACAGGAAGAAATGAATATTACTTATTTTTTTCGACCGGCAGATAAACTTAACAGAAGTATAGAGAGAGTTTTTGATTCCATCCAAACAGGAATTAAAAAGCATAGTGATATAAACATCAAAAATATTTACGCCAAAAGATATAAATTTTGGCCTATAGGAATAATTTTAAACATTATTATATTAGGGTTCAAAGGGTGGCGAAATAAGGGAATTAATCATATCACGGGTGATATACAATACGCATGCTTGTTAATGCCACGCAAACGAACAGTCTTGACTGTTCATGATTTGGTGGTATTGCATAAAGAGGATGTGAATAGGTATTATAAAAAGTTAGTTTATTATCTATGGTATTATTTACCCTTAAAAAAATTGAAATATATTACCTGTGTTTCTGAGACCACCAAGAAAGATTTAATCAAATTTTTCCCTTTTGTAGAAGATAAGGTAACTGTAATCGAGAATCCTGTATCTTCATTATTCCATCCATCTCCGTCACAGGATCATTCCACGCCAATTATATTGCATATAGGGACTCGTTCAAATAAAAATCTTGAAAGGGTTATANNTGCATTGAAANANTTATCTTNNCATCTAAGGATAATAGGAGAATTGACACCTGATCAACTTGTATTATTGGAGGAGAATAAAATAGAATATTCCAATGCAAAAGGATTGTCGGATAAGGAAATTATAGAAGAATATTCAAAATGTGATATAGTCTCTTTCCCTTCTCTTTTTGAAGGATTCGGTATGCCTATAATTGAGGCTCAAACAATCGGGCGACCTGTTGTAACTTCTGATCGGGAGCCGATGAAAACAATAGCCGGAAATGGAGCAATATTCGTAAATCCTGAAAATATAAGAGAGCTTAGGGACGCTTTTAAACTGCTAATAGCAANTGAAGGTGAAAGGGATAANATTAGAACNTTTGGATTCCAAAACGCTANACAGTTTTCTGAANATNCTATTTCAANTCNATATATCAACGTATATATGTCAATTTTCAAATGAAAACCTCAAAATATGGAAATACTAAAATGTTGGAATCAGCATCTAAAAGAATAATAAGAAATTATATTAAAACTCCTCTTTTAAGTCTCTTATTAATTGGGATATTATGGGTTTTATATTATTTTCTCTTCCACCAAAATCCTACATTTCCCCCAATAGGATTCATGTTTAAGTTACGGGTTATTGTATATTCTATTCTATTTCCTGTTTTGTGGATAATTATAGGAAAACGCACGCCTTACTTTAAGCTTAGAATCAATAGCCTCAATATAATATTATCTGTAGTCTTAGCTTGTTTTATAACTGTCGGAATAAGCGAATTTATTTTTAATGATCTTAGATTATGTTGTGGCAATGCAATAAGTTGCATAATTTGGGGTATTCAGATAGTTATATTAGGAATTTTATTTTTGCCTATTGTTGAATACATAGTTTCATTTATCATTAATTACCGCCCAAAACCTATTAACAAAAAATTTAATTTGTTTATATTTGGTTTTATAACTGTTGGAATAAGGTTATTGTTCTTAGTAATTTATTTTCCTGCAATTTTTGATTTTGATGCCGGGTTTGGGTTGAGAACAATGTTAGATCCAACGGAGATTGTAACAAATCATCATCCATACGGAATTCAGTGGATACATTCCATATTTTTTAAGTTTGGTCAAGGTTTAGGTAACCCTGCAATCGGAATTGGCGTATTGACCACACTGTTTATATTAATTTCATCTGCTATTATTCTATATGCTGTAAAAACTATGATCAGGATGAAAATAGGTTATCGGTTGTTAAGGTTAGCAGCTTATACCTTATCAGTGTTTCCTTTTTTCATTATTATGAGTTTATATTGTACTAAAGATGGATTCTTCGCCTATGGTTTTTTATTTTATCAGACAGTTATAATTAATATTTTTCAGAGTAATGGAAAATGTTTTCGTTCGTTATCTTTTCAAATTCTTTCTTTTCTTTCAATATTATTGGTCTGTTTGACACGCCACCAAGGAATTTATATAGTATTAATAGAATCTCTGGTATTATTGTTTGTGTGGAGAAAGGAATTTTGGAGAACTCTGCTTTCTTTATTGCCCGGAATTGCAATAATTATCATTTTTAATAATTTCATCCTACCCTCAATAAATGTAGGACCTATTGATAAAAAAGAAAGTAATGGAATGTTTTTTCAACAAACAGCCAGATATCTTAAAGATAATCCAAGAGAAATTACAAATAATGAAAGACAAGCTATCC
>WFMC01000012.1 GCA_009177205.1 Bacteroidales bacterium | reverse complement strand
TGATTCTTGCATCATCTGCGTTAAAAATAAAGAATCATATTTCTTTATTAATTCATTGTAGGAAGAAAACAATCGTTTCAATCCCGAANATTCTTGTCCATAATTATAGAGACGTGTTGACACGGAGTCATTATGCATTATATAAAAATAATTAGTCTTAGATGAAGATGCTATCGTTGAACAGCATTTTAAATAATTCAAAATAAAATCTAAATCTTCTGCATATATAATTTGAGAACTAAATTCTATTTTATTATCTTTTATTATTTTATTTTTATAAAGCTTACAATATGGTCCGGAAAAATCGTTTAATTTCACATTAGAAAAGAATGACTCAATGTCTCCATTTGCCAAATTAAATTTTCNATCCTTAAGTACATACATTNTAGATTTTGTGGACNANTTTTGAATNATTCCTTGAATTAAAAAATCCGGAGAGTCCCACTTTTTATAATCTGCAATTAGTTCTTCAATATAATTATTGGTTATCTTATCATCCGCATCAATAAATGTTAACAATTCCCTTGAAGCAATCCTAATTCCGGCATTTCGAGCAGCACTCGCGCCACAATTTTTTTGATTAACTACTATTATTCTTGAATCTTTTGACGCGAATTTATTACAAATTTCTAAAGAACTATCTGTGGAACCATCATTAACTAAAATTAATTCATAGTCTGAGTATGTTTGAAGAATAATAGAATTTATTAAATCAATTAAATAATTCTNNGNATTATGNATCGGGATNNTTAANCTGACNATAAATTTCAAANCNTAATATATTCTTTTTGCACCNTAAATGNAGCTTTCTTTANTAATTGTCTTTGGATATTCTCAATGTTTTTTGCGTATACCTTATCTCCATATTGCTCCATTGTGTTAATGATTTTTTCCTCTGATTCCAATAACCCTTCTATATCTCTTATCGGCTGGTAAGAATCAATTCCTACTGAAGAAAAATAATCATTAAATTTAAAGCCTTTTGTGCCTATTTCCAATCCTGTATATTCCATCCAAAGTGCGGGAATTGCGTATGCATGAGCTATTATTAACCCATGTAATGATGTGGATAATATATATTCACACGAGGTTATGTCGTTAGTGATTTTCTCAATATCCGAAGAGCGAAGATCTATTATATGAAATCTCTTTTCATATTTTTTTTTGAAATCTTCTACTTCAGAAAAATGAGGTATAATTCCTATTTTATTTTTTTTTATTTTAGAAGGCTTTAAAATTATAGGTAATAATAATGCAGGATCCCCTATAGCCACATTATCTATTNTGCATATTTTATCTCCATTTTTGATTTGAGATTTAATTTTATTTAAAGACAAATATCCTCGGATGGCATATATTTTTCCTCCCTTGCACTTTTCATCATTACTCATAAAACCTGCACCCCATATACGCGTTAGCTTATTTCCCCAATTTAATACTGATCCTATACCTATAATCGCTTTTTCTAATGGGAGCAAATATGAATCTGTAAATTTCCAATCTTTATTTTTTATGGATTGAATAAAATGATATATATGACTTTTGAGGTTTCCAACGAAGAAATTCTTATGTATTATTTTGGCCCCCGAAAGTTTTGAGATAATATAGGGACTTAATAAATCTCCATAATTATCTATATCCGTATGCCAATATATCAATTTAAGCTCTTTCATTCTTTATCAACCCACTATAGACATTAATATAATTTTTGGTCATTTTATCATGAGAAAAAATTTGAATATAGGCAGAGGAAATCTCAGACGTTTTAGATATATGTATAGCCTCTTTATATAAAGCNTCACAGTCTCCATATTCCACAAACNTTACATATCCTNCTGTGGCTATGGATTCAGGCCCTCCGGCTCTAAATCCAACAACGGGAGTTCCACAACATAATGATTCTGCAGTGACCATAGAAAATGTTTCCCGGGATGATGTCAGTAATGTAGCGCTTGCTAACGAATAATATTCCGCTAACTCTTCTTGATTATTGGTGTGATAAATCGGAATAACATTTCTTGGCAATTCTTTATTAGAGGAATTATANCCTATGATAATAACTTTATCATCAGGATATTCTTTTTGCAATTTTTTTGCAAATTCCAAAATAAATTTCCCGCCTTTCAACGGATCTTCAAAATTCGGAGTTACATGCAGAAATACTCTTGCTTTCGGATTTAATCCTAACTTTTCCCGAAGTTTATTACTGTTTCTTGAATGAAATATTTCAGTGTTTATACCATTCATAGTGCAGTAAACTTCATTTTCACTGAAGAATGGTGATTGTTTCATTCTGCTAACCAACCACGGTGATACCCCTGTCGCTTTTAATTGGCTAAAATTCTTATATGCCTTATTCAATTGCTCCCAATATTGAGCAGTTCTATTCTTTGTAATAGATGCAGGAAGTGTGCTTTTTTTTGATCTTATTTGCATACATGCTTTGCATCCGCTTTTCCATTGATTACATTCCATTGAATGCGCACACCCCCCTGTATATAAAAATTCTGCGTGTGCCGTGACAACCGTTGGAATATTGTTTCTCTTTAAAAATGTTATTATTTCGGCAACATTCACGGTGTTTGCATTGATGCAATGCAAGTTTACTACATCCGGTTTGTAACTTGTTATTCTTTTCTTGATTCTTGAAGTCGTAAAAGGTGAACAACCATAAGTATATCCGGTAAGTCTTGACATTAATGCTTGAAATTTTACCACTTTTTCCGGCAAAATTTTGTGAACACCATTTTCGTGAACTGCCGGACCACGAGAATATAAAACTTCTACATCATGACCTTCTTTTATCAATCCTTTATGAAGACTTTCAAGTATCTTCCCGGTGCTCCCCTGACCATACACACAATTAATAAGCAGAATTTTCATCCTTTCCCAACTTTAGTCTTAAAGTAATTNAATGTAAGTTTTCTTTCATTTGGGTTTAANCCAAAGAAATATANTATTAATNNTATACAAANAGCTGCTGTTGCNAAATATATGCCCAAAAGCCAGATGTNATGAATGGAAATAAAANAATGTAGGAAATATGCTGAAAAACCCCCTGTAATGAATANGGGAATAAATCGAAGCAAAATCAGATNTAAATATGGNTTTAACGATATTGATGTTAAGTTTTTTATAAATATCAAACGCGTTGAAAATGTTATCAAAACAATTCCTATTGCAATTAAATATACCATTATCGGACTATACCCTAATTTTAACGCTATATATGATAATGGCAAATTCATTAATGTTATTCCTCCTACAACTATCTGATAAGTCCGGATTTTTCCTGTAGCCAACATTACGGTTAAGAAGGGATTTCCCAATGCTTGCACTACTGCTACAATTAGTGTAAGCCTAACAAATATGACAGTATATTCGGGAACCTTTACAAACCAGATCTGCAGTAATTCTTTTGCTGAAATACAAATCGGAACTGCCAGAATTAACATCAGAAAAAATGATATTCTCATCCCTAAACTTACCAACTCCTTAAGTTGAGAGGAATTTTGAGATGCGTATGCTTTAGTAATCTGTGGATTTAAAGCAGTAGTAAAATTATTTACAAAAACAGTTATAACACTTTCTACCATCGCGGCGATTCCCCGGGCAGCGTTTACCACAACTCCACAGAAAATATTTAAAACTATATTTACTCCTTGATTACTTAAAATCATTGCAGTATTACCAATAAACGACCATCCTGCGAATCCGAAAATTTTTTTTGTGAGTTTCCTATTGATTTTCTTTTGGAGTTTTACTTCATTTTTAAATTTATATCGGGTATATGTCTGAAAACAGGCGCGAATTATGATACTGGAACATAAACCTAAAATAGAATAGATAACTAATTTATTGCCGGGAAGATAAAGTAAACATAACACTACACCTAATTTTAATACACTCTCAAGAATAGATATTATAGCAAATATGTTGAATTTCTCGTAGGCTACAATTATGGCGTTATACGGAACATTCANAANGGATAATACAAACCCTGCAATCGAACATTGATAAACCCATTGAACGTATGGTCTTATATCAGTCGGAATGTTAAGTTGATGATTTACAAAATATAACCCTATTGTTTCTGCAAATAAAATTACTATTATACTTAAAAATATATGAATATGGACTGAAGTGTTGAATATCTCATGGACATTTCCATCTTTTGAACCTAATTCAAACGTTATAAATCTTTGACAAGTAGAGGTTAGAGCCGCGCTTATTAAAGTGAACATTGACACAAACCCCGCAACTACATTTACAGTTCCATAGTTATCGACTCCTAAGGCTTCAAGAGTTATGCGAGAGGTGAAAACGCCAATTATCATTAAAAGAATACTTCTCCCATAAAGGAATAATGTATTCTTTACCAATCTTTTTCCTGAGGAAGCCTCTACCATATATTTCTACCCTCGCATATAAACCAGGAACAAAAGATAACTTCCTGTGAATAAAATTGGGGGCATATAGAATTATTAGTTAGTTTACTTTATAATTAATGGTATTCCCGGAGGTGGTGAGAAGAGATTTGAAGTAGGGTTCGTTGGAGCCTTCGTAGATGGAGAGGTCGGTAGCGATTAATTGATTAATCATACGCTCAACGTCAGGATCTTTATTTACTGTTTCCACCTTCGGAAAGGTTGATTTTATATCCCCTTTTCTTTTTTTTGAATGAACAGTCGAAGAGGATTGATCCAAAGCCGGGGCAAGAGCCGGTGAGGCTGCTATCAACTTTTTTGCTTCCCTATACCAGCGCGAGAGGGTTGCGCTATACCATTCCACCGGTTGCCCCCTGAAATCAGGGTCTTTGTGGCGCAAGGCGGTGCGTATCCTGCTGAACAATACGAATTGGTCAACTGTCTTGTCGCCCTTTATCCTCGTTTGCAATGCCTGAAGGGTATAATAATTCAAAATCCTACGCGCTGCCGGTTTGCCGAGCGCTATCCGATGCAACAAATCGTAGCAGTCTATCACTTCCAGAGCTTTGGCAGGTGGCATGAGCGGCAGTTCGCAATCTATACGCTTCAAGAGAGCCAGCGCTTTGCGCCTTATCTCTTTTCCTGCCGATGAACCGGCAACAGGATTCGGGGCGGCTATATGCGGAGCGATCGAGGGAGGAGTGAGAAGTCCGATTTCNGCACTGCNCTNAANNAAATCNCTTATTTCAGAAATGTAGTTTTGCATTCTTTTATACAGGCTGCAGGTAATGTTCGGATATATCGGATATTTGCCATGTTGCAAAGGCGTTGTCAGACAGACGCAGGGAATATGTGCGTGTGCCGTCGGCATTCCTGACGTCAGTGATGACGCCTANATATCCNTCCATTTTACCTCCGCCACTTATCTTTACTTCCGTACCTTTTTCTATAGCATCTTTGCGCTCAATGAGTTGAATCTGTATGTCGGGCGTGAAGTTGCCTATATGATATTGAAAGCGCTTCATCTCTTTATTGGATATTACGCAATAGGGTGAAGAGGGGTCGGAAGTGAATCTATAACACCATGCCAAATCCCCTATTTTACTAAATAATCTTCCTACTTTATCACGTCTCATACGGAAAAAGAGAAGCCGCGGAAGGTAGGGTTCTTCTTTGCGTATTTTCCGGCGCTTTTTATCGTATGTCACGACAGTATGAGTGGGATAATAGAATTGAATCTCTTTCAGGAGCGGGTTGATTTTATTCTTTATTCCTTCTTTAATATCTTCGGGCGAATTTCCGGTGCGCAGATGCATGACAAACCAGCGGGTAGTTTTGTCGTTGATATAATCAGCCACCCGGTGCATTATCGCAAGTTTTCTTTCCTCAGGCAATTCATGCTTTGGGAGAAGTTGAAGATATTTATATTGCTCAGGTAAGTTTAAGAATATGTTTGCTATTTCTTCGGCTGACACCCCTACTTCAAGCGCGGCTGCTATCCAAAGTGCATGAATAATTTCTATCGCTGTGTGTGTTTTATTTTCAATGAAATTATAGTTGTTTATTATTCCATNCCCTTTGAGCAAAGATAATAATTCAACATTCAGTTTTATNGCAATGGCAGGGACGCGTTCTTTCCCTTGATTNAGTCCGAACACATATTTTTTNCGGGCTCCGGTCGACTGCATTCTGTCAACCACATCTTGCAGTTGGGAAATATCGGGTTGTTCGTCGGAAAATTGCATTGCTATAATATCTTCGAGGGTAGCGTCAATATTTATCAGCAGATATAGGAGAATATTGAATAATTGCGACCCGTTGGCGCCTCCAAATTGCTTGATTACTTTAAGCAAAGTATGAAGATTTTTGAGGAGATTACTATTTTCTGCATTATCCTTTTTTTCAAGGAGGGTTTTAATTTCATTGAATGGATCTCTGCTCCCGGCAACACGCCATTCTTTAAATAATGTATGGAGTTTGCCTAAATATCGGCGGTAGGTAGAGGGGTTGGAACCACTTGCCTTCATTCCTATAATCCATTTAAGGAGAATATCGCTCGTGAGTTCATTTTCAGAGGATACTTCCGGGGAATAATTATTCAGTGATTTCCAAGCGTTGGAGAGGAGACGGTCGGCAGGGTAATTTTTGATTCTATTTTCAACAAATTGATAAAATGAGTTCATATAACCTTTTTTGCTTAAAGGTGTTGCCATTTTAACATTTTGCAATTTTCAATTTTTTAGCAGAGAGTTTTTCTTCTCTTATGATTTTCTTTAATATCATAAGAGAACTGAAGAGAAAGAAAAGATAAAATTGTTTCCAATTAATTGATTAGCAATATTTTGCTTAAATTAATTTTCTCGATCTCTTTTTTAGAGATTTAGAAAATAAAATTATAAGGTAATAAGGTTCATAGTATAAAGTATTTATAATATACGTGCTAAATCAAAATGCTAAAAATCTGTAACATTTTTCTTGATCTTGAGTTTAAGAATTGGTGTTAAATCAAGTTAATAAGGTAGCTTATTATATTAATTATTACTATCTAACTTCCTTTTTATCAATTTGTTTATTAATTTTGCCTACTTTTCTAACTCTCTAAAAAAGAGATCGAGAAAATAAGATGTGTTTCCTTACAACATCGCTACTCATCCGATACGCTATGCGCACCGGATGGGTGTGGGGGATACCCTCGTAATACACATACCTTGTTACACGCACCGGATACTCCGATACGTGCCTACATTATTTGGCACGCTATGCGCGCCATAATCCACTCTTAATTCTTGATTAAAAAAATAGGCATATATTCAAGCAATTGCCTGAATAATGCCTATTAATATAGGATAGTAGCTTAAAAAGAGTGGGTTTAATCTACTTCTTTCTGAGCGCTTTTAATTACACTGTCAGTATTTCTTTCTCTTTTTCAGCGAAGTTTTCGTCAATTTTTTTGATGTATTTGTCTTGAAGTTTCTGCACGTCTGCTTCTTCTTCTTTTTGATCATCTTCACTCATGCCGTTTTT
>WFMC01000140.1 GCA_009177205.1 Bacteroidales bacterium | reverse complement strand
TAGCTGTTTGGTAGAACGAGATGTGAGGACTTCCTGTTGTCACTTTGTCGAAGCCATCTACACAATATACCATACGAGTATTTGAAGCTGGAATAGCTTTGATGGGTTTTCATTTGTAGCTCAACACTGCAGGAAAGGGACAATTTCGGTTAATTCTGCTGGTTGTGCTGAATTCTAGACTGCCCACACCACCGGAATTTTCTGATAAACTGATATTTCCCGGTTCAGGGACACATGAGAAAGCATTAGTCACGGCGTTTGCTGAGAAGCTTGCTGCCAGAGCTACACTTAATCCAAGTAAAATCTTTTTCATGTTGGATAAAATTATTAGTTAATAAATAATGTTAATTATGTTTGGTTGAATTTTTATTCTATAAATAACAAAATTACAAATAAAAATAAAAAAAACAATAAAAATTAAAAAAATAAANANTATATNTTTCATNTTTTTAGCGCTTCGAGATTCCGTTTTAGCGCTTTTGTGATATATCTCTCCGGATAATTTTTTAAAAGAAAATCTAAAAACTCATCTTTAAAAGGGATTTTTCTTAAAAGATAAAAACACAATATATCCGCTTCTTCAACTGTTTTCACACTCAAAGATAGATTTTCAGCCTCTTCTCGAGAAATATCTTCAGGAGAAAAAATCATGCAGGCGAGTAATCGCGATTCCCTTACATTCTCATCCTCCCAAAGTGTATGTGCCAAAAGAGGAGACCTATCGGAATAACGGGCAATTTCCATGAGTTGCGGGAGCTGTAATCCGAAGATTATCTTATAAGGCATCCCGGCTTTGCGGAGAGTGTCTGCCACGATGCCATTGCGATATGCCATGAATTGATGCTTAATTTTGCTTACCACAGGGGAGGATTAAGAATTTAGAATTAAGAATAAAAATAAAAATTAAAGGTTGGAATGTTCTCTACTCAGACGCAACATTTGCTCCGGATAATTTTCCGTATAATCTNATGTTACATNAATTATTNNTCNACNCTCATTNCTCACCGGNTTATATACAGGATTGATAAATCCGCGATAANGGGGGATATTCAACTTTTCATATCTTTGCAAAACTTCCTTATGCAGTTTCGGATCTACTTTCACAGCGTAGTCTTGCACCAATTTATTGCCGGCTTCATAATCACCCTCGCTTTTTATTCTTTGTACTTCAGCAAGTAGATCCCCTATTAGTGAACGCATCTTTTTGTAGTCGTTGATTTTGACAAATGTTTTGCCATTCTTTTTTACAAGCTCCATCACCTTATCCTTTTTCCCTTTTTCAAGAACCCATTTTGCAATAAGTTGGCGATTACGCATGTGAGCCTCTTCAACATCTTTACCGGGTTCAATTCTGTTTAATTGAGTCATCAAGCCATTAAGCATATATTTATAATATTCCGCCTTATAAGCCTCGGGACTGTCAAGGACTCCCAATTCTATCAGTTTTTCATCAGGAAGATAATATAAAGCAAACAGGTCGGCACGCGCTTCTTCAAGTGTGGCACCATGCTCTTTAAGAGCATCCTGATCAACTCCGGGGTTTAATCTGCCGGAAGCATGACCGAGACATTCATGCAGGTCGGTATGAAGCATATCCGTGATATACAGATATTTGTCCATTAAATCACTTGTAGACTTATCAATCACAAATTCTTCATTAAAGCCATTTCCCACAGATGCCAATGCATAGGCTTCGGTAATGTTTTCAAGAGTTACGGATTTGGAACCGTGAGCGGCGCGAATCCAGTTGGCGTTAGGAAGGTTGATGCCGATTGCGGTGGCAGGGAAGGCATCACCTGCAAGATAAGAGGCGGTGATTACTTTTGCGGAAACACCTTTAACTTGCGGTTTGCGGAAAATGGGATTGACGGGAGATCGGTCTTCAAACCATTGGGCATTACTTGAAATGGCTTCAGTTCTTGCTGATGCTTCTCGATTCTTAAAGTTGACGTATGATTCCCATGAGCCGGTCATGCCCAGCGGGTCATTATAAGACTCTATAAATCCATTCACGAAGTCTACGTCAGATTTAGTATCTTCCGCCCAAAGAATGGAATATTCATCGAAAAGGCGTAAGTCACCGGTGATATAAAAGTCTATCAGTTTGGTGATATATTCTTTCTGAGCATCATTTTCANNTACACNTTTANNCATATCAAGCCAATAAATTATTTTGGCGATTGCCGGTCCGTATAATCCGTTTAGATGATAGACTTCTTCATAGATTTTACCATCTTTTTTTACGAGCTTTGAATTCAAGCCGTAGGAGACGGGGGTCTCATCTGTCGGGTCTTTGAGTGCATTGAAGTAATCTTCCACCTCTTTCTGAGTAACACCCTCATACAGATTGCCTGATGATGCAGCCACAACGTCGCCGGTGCCGTCTTGACTCACTTTCTTAGGCAAAAATTCCGGATCAAAAATGACTTTAGCCAGGAGTTTCTTAACTTCTTTCTCTGAGAGATTCTCTATCCGGGGCTGTCTGTCTTGAGGAATCAAATCATATTGAGTCTCAAAAAAAGATTGAGAAAATTCCGGCACAAATTTATCATTCGAATAGTGATGATAAATTCCGTTGCCAAACCAGACTTGTTTAAGATATTTTTCAAATGCTTTAAAATCATCTGAATTTTTATCCCCCTGATAATTTATATAGATATATTCCAAAGCATCTCTGAGCGGAAGATTGTATTTTCCGTTTTGATCCCAGATGATATCCCGACCAGCCTGAGCTGCCTCGGAAAGATAATAAAGCATTAATTTTTGTTGGAGAGACAGGGAATTAAATTCCGGAACTTCGNAACGAAGAACCTCTATATCAGCAAATTCATCAACATGATAGNTGAAGTTTTTATTTTCTGCTGCGCTAAGTTNTGTGGCNATCATAGGCACAAGTGCTAAACTTAAGATAAATTTTTTCATGTTATTAAATGAGGATTATAAATTATTATTCCACTGAGAGTACCAACCCTTTGAGATATTCACCTTCGGGGTGNGAAATGTCAAAAGGANGGTCAGCAGGTTGGGTTAACTGATGAAGTATTCTAACTTTTCTTCCCGATTTTGCTGCCGCGGAGAATACAGCCAGACGGAATGATTCCCGGCTCACAACTTGAGAGCAGGAAAAAGTAAAGAGAATTCCTCCGGGACGAATCTTTTCGAAAGCTTTTGCATTAAGTTTTCTGTATCCTATAAGTCCGTTTTTCAGAGCGGATCTGTGTTTTGCAAATGCAGGAGGGTCAAGGATGATTAAATCATATTTATTCTCCGGCATGTCGGCAAGAAACTTAAAGGCATCCACAGCATGAGTCTGATGACGATGGTCGTTTGGAAAATTCAGCTCTATGTTGGCATCCGTCAACGATGCAGCTTTAGATGATGAATCTACGGAATCCACACTCAATGCCCCTCCGCGCATGGCATAAACGGAGAAACCGCCTGTGTAGCAAAACATATTCAATACTTTTCTTCCTGCTGCAAATTTTTCCAACAATGCCCGATTTTCCCTTTGGTCGACGAAGAACCCGGTTTTTTGTCCTTTTAGCCAGTCAATGTTGAATTGAAGACTATTTTCCAGGGCGATATTTCCGTCAAATGCACCTATTAGATAATCATTATGAGGGTCAAGGCGCGCTTTGAAAGGGAGTGTCGTTTCGCTTTTATAATACACATTCCTGATATTCACTTCATTTAGANCNGTCAGTGCATCTGCAATTTTATTGCNCTCAAAGTGCATTCCGGGTGAATGAGCCTGCATCACGGCAGTGTCACCGTAGATATCCACCACCAATCCCGGGAGGAAATCACCTTCGCCATGCACCATGCGATAGCAATTGTTGTCGGGTCGGATAAGCCCTAAAGATTTTCTCAAAGCAGCCGCATTTGACAGGCGATTTAAATAGAAATCTTCAGGAATCGAGTCAACTCCGAAATCGAGGATTCTGACGGTGATGCTCCCGATTTGATAGTGACCTATACCGAGGGTTTTGCCGTCGGAAGATTTTACAACGGCATAGTCACCTTCTTCCGGCTCTCCTATAATTTTACTGATGGCTCCGGAAAAAACCCATGGATGATGACGCAAAAGCGATTCCTCTTTTCCGGGCTTAAGAATAATTTCACAAATATTCATTAAGTTGTCAATATAATAAATTGTCTTAAAGAAAAAATTATTTAAACAGGCGGATGATGTCCATTCCATTGGCATATACAAGCAATAGAATTAAAATTGTCATTCCGACTATCTGAGCACGCTCCATGAATTTATCGCTCGGCTTGCGACGGAATATTATTTCATAAAGCAAGAAGAAAACGTGTCCGCCGTCGAGTGCCGGAATCGGGAGTATATTCATGAAAGCTAATGCAACTGATAGAAAAGCGGCAATATTCCAGAATGCAATCCAATCCCATTTTTCAGGGAATATCGAGCCGATTGAGCCAAATCCTCCGATGGATTTCGCGCCCTCTTTGGTTGCTACCAACTTCATTGATTTAGCATAAGAGGTCAACTTGTCGGTTCCCATTTCTATTCCTCTCGGAATTGCGGCAAAAATAGAATATTGCTTCTCTTCAGCAGGATAGAATTTTGTTATATCCACTTCCAGACCAATCCCCATTTTGTTCCCTTCAGAAAGATGAACGGGAATTGATAAAGTATCTGATTTTGCCTTATCGGATGGTCTGACTACAGTCAGAAGAACATCAGCCTCCGATTGATTATTGAGTTTCTTTATGCGTTCCGCTTCCGAAGCGAGGGTTGCTTGGAATTCGAACAAGGATGGTGTCGAAATAGAATCAATGGCTATAATTTCGTCATCTTTTTTCAGCCCGGCTTTGGCAGCGCCTTCCCCGTTCATAACCTNGGTTATGCNCGTCGGAATGCGATAAGTCATAAAATTAAACGNCNCCTCTCCCNTCTTCTGCTCTTCTTCNAGCGCNAAAATAAACTTTTCGGGAATATCTATGACAATGGTGTCCTGATGATTGCGAATGACAGTGACTTTCTTCGCCTGAATCATATCCATAATTGCATCTGACGGATAATCCAATTCCTTGCCGTCTGCTAAAATCGGTATATCACCATCTTTAAAACCTATTTTCTCAGCAGCGGGAGAATAGGTCATTCCCAATTCTGCATTCTTAAAGGGAACGTACTTTTCTCCGGTGGCATATACCAATCCTGCATAAATTAGAATGGCGAGCAAGAAATTGAACAGTACGCCGCCAATCATAATGAGAAGCCTTTGCCAAGCCGGTTTGGAGCGGAATTCCCATTCTTTCGGGGGAAGTTTCATTTGCTCGGTGTCCATTGATTCGTCGATCATACCTGCGATGCGGCAATAGCCGCCGAGGGGAATCCAGCCGATTCCATATTCAGTGTCTCCCCA
>WFMC01000013.1 GCA_009177205.1 Bacteroidales bacterium | reverse complement strand
GCGCTTCGCAGCATGGGTGGAGAACTTACCCTCCATTACCATCTGCCCCATGCAATAGGCGTATGCCTCACGGTTGAACTCCTCCCTTTCGGGTGTTCCCTGCTTACCATATTTTTCATCAAGGATTGCATCAAAACTCCCTATCTCATTTCTTGCTTTCATAATATTCCTTTTTAATCTGTATTGCTTTCTGAATCTCGCTTTCGGGTGTCTTCTGCGTTTTCTTTTGGAATCCATTGAAAAGCATAATGACATTGCCCTCATCAAAAATAAAGAACGCACGATATATATTGCCGTTGTGTTCGGCTCTCAGCTCATAGATGCCATCTCTAATCAATTTGATAAACTTCTTACTTAACCTCTCTTGCATTTTAAGCATAACAAGTGAGTAATCAAATTTCTTTTGCGCCCCACTGTCCAAAGACCGATAGAATGACATGAAGTAATCACGGAAATATAATATTTTGCGTTCACCTTTCATGTAGCAAAGGTAATAAAAGTTTACAAATAAAACAACTTTATCAAAAGAAATTATTTAAAGAACAGAATTTTTTACCAACTGCCCTAAGATTTAAAGCCTAAGTCGAGGTAAAAAAAGACTCCCGACATAGCCTCAAATACGTTGTAATGCCGGAAGTCAACTTAATATTGAGCTTAACACCCGAATCTGCATCTTTCGACCGATTTGTGAGCGTGGCTCAATCTCCTACTTCCGAACCTGCCGCTTACAAGGAATTGCCCCCAATGTGACAGACATTCGGAAGTTAATCAGCTAACGATCTACCCGAAGCCTGCGCGGATAATCGCCGACATGTGAGAAGTATGGTTAGCTATATAGGAGAAGTCAATACTTGCTAATTTAATAGCCGGAGGCTCACCGACCTCCATAGCACCGACTCTTATTTATATCACAAAATTATAAAATTTTATCAATAAAACAAACACGCAAGGTTCTGCGTATTTAATCATCGAAATTTACCAAGATTTTTCACAGCATCGAATCCTTCTATTGGAGTTGCTTTGCCATTCTGGTAAGAGACAATCTGCGGAAAGCCAGTGTCGCAATCTTCGGGAAAAGGAAAAATGAAGTACGACACACCATTTCTTTCTCCGAGTCTCTTGACTTTGTTTCCATAGAGATCAATGAGAAGTCTGAAGGCTTCTTGAACTGGTTCGGGAATCATTTGCTCTTTGTTTTAATCTCCTTCACAACCTCCTCCAACTCTATCAAAGAATTGGCGTGATAGTAGTTTGCTCCGTCTTTGACTAATGCCATGAAGTCGGGTGTGGGAGCATGCCATTTTTGCTAATTTTTCAACAAGAGGACAAAAAAACGACAAATAAAAATCCCAAACCGCTAAGAATTAGCAATTTGGAATTTTAAAAAGGTGACCCCGGAGGGGCTCGAACCCTCGACCCAATGATTAAGAGTCATTTGCTCTACCAACTGAGCTACGGAGTCAAATCTTGCAGCCACACCGACACTTCAGTGCCTTTGCGACTGCAAAATTATAACTTTTTTTTCTTCTGTGCAAATTATTTGTAAATTTTTATTCCTTTTAATGGGGGAATTCCTTCCCGATATAACTTTTTTTATTCTTTGTGGAATCTCTTATCAGGGAATTAAAACTTTTTGCACTTTATTATTTTCTGTCACCTTCACATAAATGCCGGATTTTGTCGGTGCCGCAGGCAATGCAAGACCATCAATCGTATACCATTTGGCTTGAACATCCGCTTCTGTAGCGGCATTTTCTACTCCTGTCAATTCCGGAAGCTCCTCCATACTCAGGAATTTTGACCAATACGGATGTGCCTTATATGCCTCCTTGGAACCGCCCGGCACTTTAAGCACAGCATTCTTCGTCATAACTGAAATGAAAGTGTTGCTTTCAATTTCAGGTGGTGTAAGGGCATGAACAATCACACTTTCAGGCTTGTTGGAAGCGAATCCGCCAAATGCCGAAGAACCGATGTATTCCAAGGTTGAGGGTAANTCCAGANTCACATATCGACTTCCANTATTGGAANGCATTTTTNTCAATTCTCCNTANACCTTCCGGAATCTTAATCTCTGTCACATTGTCAAGACCGTAAAAACACTTGTCCGGAATTACTTCTACAGTGGGAATGTTGATACTTGGCAATGCAGTGCATGACATGAAGGCACACGAACCGATTGAATCGAGTTGAGATGGAAGTTGAACTTTTACCAGTGCCTTATTGAAAGCACACCCATATTGACCTATAACTCTGACACTTTCAGGAAGATATAATTCGGTCAGTTCTTTTGCACTACTCAAAGTGCTTCCGGGTAATTCGGTTATCGGATATTCTATGCGGAGGGTGGTGATTGTGTTTTTATCAATTAAAGATGAAATTGTTTGCTGCATTTTTTCCACGGTATAAGTCGTGCCCTCATGAGTGACCTCAGCCGGAATCACGACATCGCCTCCTATTTTTGAACCTGTAATACTCTTTGTCAGGAAAGCTCCGTGTCCGGGCACAACAACATAATTGAAAGTGCCGTCATCGAACTTAAGCAGAGCTGAATTGCCATATACCTTAATTTCAAACACCCTGTCAGTCGGAATAATCTGGAGGGTATTGGCTTCAATGAATTTGAGGGTATAGTCTCCAGCCGTGAGGTTTTTAGACAAAGAATATTGTCCTTTGAAAGTCTCTNCCGGCTTTAAGTCGATATTGGTGTTAAACAGGAGTATTTCCTGACCACCGTTTTTGGGCTGCAAATAGCATCTGATTGCGTGGAATTCANAATCATTCCCTTCATTGACAAGGGTCATGGTCAATGGATTGGCTTCATCAGAAATAAAATAATCTTCATCGTTAAATGTTATGTCTTTTATTCTGAATTTAATCTGATCCCTATCCATTACGGAGGGGGTGAATGTCCAATCGGCATTTTCCGGATTATAACTTAAAAAGCCTCCTGATACATCGGGAGTATATACCACACTTCCTTCTGTTTCCGGAAATATTCTTTTCCAGTCAGATGATTCCTCATTTTCAGAAATCGGCTTCCACACCAATCTCAACTGATAAGATTTATCTTTATCAAGATTCTCGAAAAATCCGTCCGTAATTTCCGCCTTGAAGGGTGAGGCGGCAGAGGCAATGCCCAGAGTCCAATAACTCATTTCATCATTGCCGTCATTATTATATGCAATAGCANCTTGGNAATNTGCATTTGATAGCGNNCGCNATAANTTNGCACTTACAGTGNNTGTGGCAANCGACATATCNANTTTCGNTTCTGTAANGTAATNNTAGNGGTNATAATCTTGTCCGTNATCGNGATGAAGNTTCACCATTATAGACTGGNTGTAATTATATCCATTTATATATCCGCCGATGCCGGCACCCGCCGGCACGAGACAAGTTGTCAGGAAATATCCGTTATAACTTNCATNCCNNCCCCAATTGTAATGNAAATATCCCTTTNCNTCATAGCNGTCNNANACNANAGNNTNTCCTCCGCTTCCGAGAAATGAGCCNTCGCGNNCGGTATANNAAATTGGCAAGCCGGCTTGAATCATGGAGTAAAGCATCGCATCCCATTCCATGCGGTTGGTTGATTCACGTCGAATCATCCGGGCATCTTTGGAATATCCGAAATATGTCGTCATTCCCGCAAGCGCGTTAGCATCCGTGGCGCCGCTTCCGGATGTTCCGTATGTCATGTGTACGCCATAACCAACCGCTTTCATTAAAGTAGCCACAGCCACTTTTGAATCTTCCGTGGAGTCATCATTATAGAGGTCGGTCATCTTGTCCCAATCGAATGTGATTCCGTCAAACACCATTGAATAGATATTTTTTTTTGAAGAATCGATATAATTTACTTCTCCTTCCGGAGCGAGAGGCCATTGATAATAATACATTATCTGAGACAAGGCTGTGGCAACACACCCTGTGGGACATTGTTTGTCGCTTATAACGGGAGTATAAAGATTATAAGGTTCCGATTGTCCCCATAATGTTTTAACCAGTGGAGATATCGCCGGACCTAAAGATGGTGGAGTATATACTCCCCCTTCTTCATCCGATTCAAGGGCATATTGAATTTCATCAGCCATTTGGTTGAGCCACCATTGCAGACCATCGGGCAAATCCGTGCCAGCCAGAGAGCCCGAATCGGAATATCCCAAAACGGGTGTGAAGCGATTGTCTGCCGGGAGAATCATATATCCGTCACTATTCTGCATATCATACAGATAGAGTGCCGGCGCACCTGCAGGAGTTGAGACACAGCGTAAATATTTAGCCCCGGTGGCGGAGTGCCTGTTTATCAATCCAGGCGCATTGGTGGATTTGGAAACACGTCCCAATGCTTCTTCGGGCGAAACAGGAGCAGCGGAAGAGCTTGCCCCAAAGGCGCCAACAGCTAAAAACAATAAAGCTAATTGTTTGAAAGTGGAAGAGTTAGTAAACATGTAAAGATAGTTATAGTGAATATTTTACAAAGTGGAAATAAATTCAATTAATTGATTTTCAAATTTTCCAGCCCTCTAAGTTAATTAAAATATTCTTATTTCCATAAAAAGAGAGTCTTTTTTAACTTTTTATAAAGCAAAATGACGCGTCCTAAATAAGCATTTGTTGTAAAGCTTATTTAGGGCGCGTCAACAACTTTTCTGCAAGGGGGTTTAAGTATTCTTCAAACAGTT
>WFMC01000010.1 GCA_009177205.1 Bacteroidales bacterium | reverse complement strand
CCACGCTTTGGCTTCTTTTCCGCCACAGTTGCTGCAGCCTTGAAAGCAGGGTCAACAACGACTCCGTCCTTCTTGCCGTAGAGAACCCAATCGAGGACTTTGCGGTTGGCTTCGTCCACTTTCCGGCGGTCGAAGTCAATGTAGATGTCGGTGACGGTGTTCCCTCCGTGTCCGAGTGCCGCTGCGATTGTCTCCTTTGGAATGTCAAGGCTCGCGGCAATAGTCGCCCAAGTGTGACGCGCCCAATAGGTGGTTATCTCCGGGAACAATGCCTCGCCCTGCGGAGCGCGACCTTTTACCGACTTCGTGCCTATGCACTTCAGCGCGTGGTTGGTCTGGCGGATATACTGCAAGTAATCCTTCCGTCCGTCCATTATCGAGAGCAGGTAGTCCGTGCCGGCATACTTCCTTATCAACTCCAACGCTTCCGGCTCTACCTTCATAGAGTAAAGGCGAGCCGTCTTGTGGCGGTTGAACTCTATGCGTCCGCTACGCATATCGCTCTTTTGGAGGTTGAGCATATCGGCGAAGTTTACGCCCATGAGCATGAACGACAACTTGAACATGTCCCGATAAGCCACCTGCCAATCTTCGACTTTGTGGTTGAAGACCTCTCGCAGTTCCACCACCGAGAGGTTACGCTTGGCTGTCTTTACCGTCTTGATCTTGAAGCGACGGAAGGGATAGTTTGCCGTCAGTTCCTCGTCGATAGCGTAGTTGAACACCGCCCGCAGGTTGCGGAAGTGCAGGGCGCGGGCATTTGGCGAGGGGTTGCTTTTAGCGAGGTAATTGTCAAAGGCGGTGAGCCACGGCTTGTTTACTTCGTCAAGGCTGTTACTCTGACCTATGGCGATGAACGCCTCTATGTGTTTGAGGGTACGTTCATAGGTGAGGCGAGTGGACGGCTTCTTCATCTCGGTAAAGCGACGAGCAACCTCCGAGAGGGAGTTGGAGATTTTTTTCTCCTCCACCTTTTCTTCCGCCTTTTCCGGGAACAAGGTTGCTTCTATGTCGGAGTAAATTGTTGCTCCATCGCTATTGAGTCCGTAATGACGCAACAGCACTCCCTCCGCCGACGTGCGGAAGAATTGCAGACGTTGGTTGATGTGGCGATGATTTTTTTCTGCGTCACTGACTACGCAGTTGGATGCATCCCAGTTCTCCGGGTGTACCTTGATTCCGAGGGTCGCTTGTTTGCGGAAGCCCTTGTGGATGAAGGACACCATTACGATGTTTGAGCCATCCTTTCTCTTTTGCTTGTCGAGGACAAATTTAATTTTAGCCATCGGTCAAATCAGTGCCTCGTGCCTTTTTCGGACTGCAAGTACTTGCAGATTTACTTGCAGATTTCTGCAACTATGTACTACAATATGCGCCGAAATGCGACAGGTGAGGTCTTTTTTTTAACCGAAAACCAGTGTTAGGGGAGGAAAAAACAACGCTGAAAATCGTTATAATTAACTGATTTTCAGCGAGTTCTTACTAAGTGGTGCCACCAGGAATCGAACCGGGGACACAAGGATTTTCAGTCCTTTGCTCTACCAACTGAGCTATGGCACCATTTTTTAACTCGATTGTCTTTCTGACTGAAACTTCACCGAAGCGTAAGTTTGCTATTCAAGTCTTTTTTTCGCAAAGCGGTTTGTTCCGTTTGCGAGTGCAAAGTTAATACTTCTTTTTTATTTGTGCAAATATTTTTTGATTTTTTTTGTTTTTATGTTTTCATTTTGACGTTCGGCAAAATGAAAACATAAGGAGGGAGGTGCCCATGCTTTTTTGTTACACGCACCGGCTGCCCCAATACGTGTCTACATTATAACATACGCTTCGCGCATGTTTCATTACCAATACGCGCCTACATTATTACATACGTGCTTATGATATTATTCTGCTCTGCAGGTCAATATGCAATTTGAAAAATTAAATTTAATTATCCGGTGGTATGAAATAAAGAAAATTTTTTTCAATGCGCTATTCGCACTGTAGATTGGAGGGGTGGGTTATATTCTATTTCATTAGCATTTGGTATACGCAATGAGACGCTTAGGAGTCTTATGGAGAAGATATTAGGGGTGATTTTTGCGGAATCTACCAAGGAGATAGTCCATGGCTTCCGAGAGTTCGGGAAGTTTGAAGATTTTTGACGAACAATAGTAGGTTAAAGAGGCTATGACAGTTTGCAACGTCAATAATATCAAGGCTTTTACACGAATATTTCCGCAGCCAACGTTCACCCAACTATTGTCTATTATTGCTTCAAGCAATTCCGGTAGGCATATTGTCGTGATGGTCATTATCAAAGTTAGAAGAAGAAAGGGGAGGATAGGTTTTAATAGTGCCGAAAGATGAATATTCAATGACCGATTAGTTACGGGTAAAAGAATTATCCATGTCAATATTGTTGCTGATGCCTGCCCGATTATGAGCAGGGTTAGATTGCCTGAGAATATAGTTGCGGCAATAGCCAGAAATATCATGGCGTCTTTTATAAATTCAGAATGGAAAATTGCCTTTGCCTTCCCCAATGCCAACAAATAATTTGAAAATAGACTTATGTATACTATGAAAATGCCCCGTATCGACAAAATCTGAAACAATGGTATTGCCGCGTCCCATTTGTCGGCAAAGAGAAGATGGAATACGGGCTTGGCAGCAAGCGCCATAAAGGTCATTGCCGGCAGAAGGATGAAACTTGTGAAGCGCAATGTTTTTTCAAGATAACGGTCGAAATCCTGCTTGTTGTCCTGCACCTTCGAAAGGAGTGGCACAAAACTGCTCGTCAATATCTGAGAAATGGATGCAGAGCCCATTTTTGACCATTTATCAGCCTGAGTATAGACACCGAGAGAAGCAGCTGAATAATATATACCGATGACGAAATTATAGATATTAAGTGAGATGGTATTGAGAAGGGATGATGTGAAGACACTCATTCCTACCGCTTTTATTTTACTTATGGACGCCCAACTGAATACACGTGAAGGACGCCAACCGGTATAAATCCACAGAATCCCGGTCTTAACAATAGCCATTGTAAGAGATTGCCACACCAATGCCCACGCCCCATATCCCTCCACTGCGCTCCATATCCCGGCAATTCCACCGACAATCAGAGAAATTGTGTTGCTGACAGCAATCATCTTGACATTCATCTCTTTCATCAATCGATTGACTTGCACAATCGCTAAGCCATTTATAACGAAAGTAAGGAACATAACTTTAGATAGCGGTATGAGTTCCTCTTGATTTTGAAATAGTTTAGCTATTAATGGTGCCCCGAGAAAGAGCAGAGCGTAAATGAAGATGCTGACGATAGTGTTAAACCAAAACACGGTGGAATAATCCTTCTGTGTCGGATTTTTATCACGAAGCAAGGCGGCTCCGAAGCCGGAGTCAACAAGAATTGTGGCGAAAGCTTGAAAAATCAATAATACCCCTACCAATCCGAATTCTTCCTGACTCAAAATGTTAGCCAGCACGATCCCCACGAGCGCGTAAAGCACTTGTGTGAGCAAGCGGTCGATTGCGTTCCATTTCAGAGTGCGGGCAGTTTGGAGTTTCAGGGGAGGCATTTAGGGAGGAGTTAAGAGTTAATAGTTAAGAATTAAGAGTTAGGAATTAATTTAAGGGGAAGAGCTTTCCTCCGCCGGAATGTTTTAAGATCGGATTCCCCCGGTAATAGATCTTAGTGGAGCCGACTCCCTTGGTTACAAGTTTTTTTGAAGCCGGGCAATATATCGCTCCTGAACCGAAATATTTACATTCCAAATTCTCTACAGTGAGGTTTTCAGCATTGATAATTCCGGAGCCTGTAACGCGGAAAAGTGCGGAGTTGCAGACGCCCTGGATTATAATAGAGCCTCTTCCTGCAGTGGTTTTGGCGGAGATTTTGTCGGCTTTCACGAGATTAAGGTTTATCATTCCATTTCCAATCAAGGAAGCTTCAAATTTTTTCACATGCCCCGTATCTTCGACTGTTACATTGAAATCAGAATAATTATCCACTTTTGAAAGCATATTTGAAGAAACGTGTAATGTGGGAAGGTCAGTTTTGCCTACATCTTCAGTAGTAACTTGAATTTTCAGCGTTCCCGGAGTGGAGGTGAATATGAAAGCATCTTCAAATTCCTGCGGAGCGGTGAAAGTTATTCTTGCCAACGAATCGGGAGAAGTTTTGTATATGACATTCACGTTATCCTGGACTTTAAGTGTTGAGAACTGGGGAATGTCAATAGAATATTCGATATGTTTCTGAGCGCTCAGACAATTGCAATTCAGACACAAGAATCCCAAAATAAATAAATTCAGCAGATGATATTTTTTAAGGTTAAAAGTTTTCATAAAGATGTTAATCCGAAATATTTTGGTTTAATTTATCGTGAGTTTCATTGATGATTTCAAGGAGTTCGGAGAGCGTATTGGCTCGAAGCATTTTAATTCTGGTTTGGCGGAAATCCGGAATCCCTTTAAAGAGGGGAGATGAGGCGAGATGTCTGCGAATATGAAGAATACCTCTATATTCGTCAATTCTATCAATACTTTCCATTATCTGGCGTGTGAGCAACCGAAATTTCTCATCCAGACTTGTGGGGGTATAATTTCCCGTATCGAGATATTCTCTTATTTCTCTGAACAACCAAGGTTGACCGAAGCTTGCTCGTCCCACCATTATGCCGTCTACACCAAATTTTTCAAAAGCCTCCTTTGCTTCTTCGGGAGAGGTGATATCACCATTGCCGATGACAGGAATTTTGATATCCGGATTCTCTTTTAGCTTGCCGATAAGTGTCCAATCTGCATTGCCGGTATACATTTGGGAGCGTGTTCTGCCATGCACGGTCAAGGCTTTGATTCCGCAGTCTTGCAGGGCGGGCGCCAGGTCGGTGATAATTTTATTCTCTGCGTCCCAACCCAGACGTGTTTTCACAGTGACGGGGAGATCTACAGCCTTCACCACTTTTGAAGTGATATCAAGCAATTTCGGAATGTCTCTCAGCATTCCGGCGCCGGCGCCTTTATGGGCTACTTTTTTTACGGGGCAGCCAAAATTAAGGTCAAGAATATCCGGCTGAGCTTCTTCCACGATTTTAGCCGCTTCCACCATTGCATCAGCCTCTCGTCCGTAGATCTGGATTGCCACGGGGCGTTCTTCAGGCAGAACTTTCAGCTTGCGGGTGGTGGATTTTATGTCGCGTATCAATGCTTCAGCCGACACGAACTCAGTGTAGACCATTGCCGCCCCTTGTTCGCGGCAAATCAAGCGGAAAGATTCATCTGTCACATCCTCCATAGGGGCTAACATCACCGGGCGATGTCCGAGATCAATATCAGCAATTTTCATATCAATGAATGGTTAACCTGCATTCAGGAGAATTAATGATAAATTCGGCAACGCTTCTTAACTCCTCCGGGGTAACGCTTCTCAAGCGTTCCGTCATTTGGCGGATATCGTGTATTTCGTTGAAATACATCAGGCTTTTAGCCATTGACATAGCCATATTCTCTTTGTTATCCGAGCTGACAAGCAGTTGACCGCAATATTGATTAACAATATTTTCAAAAGTGCGGGGAGATAGTTTTTCAGAAGCTATTTTTGCCAATTCCTTATTTATAATCGACAGGCATTTATCCACATCTGAGATATCGCAACCGAAATATACTTGCATCAACCCGGTGTCAGAAAGGAGAGCCACGTTGGAATCCACCGTATAAACCAATCCTCGTTTCTCTCTCAATTCTCTGTTCAAGCGTGAGTTCATGCACGGACCTCCGAAATAATTATTCAAAAGGAATAGAGCAAATCGGCGGGGGTCGGTTCTGCTGAAAAGTCTTCTGCCGGTGATGGTATGAGCCTGATGTCCTTTTCTGTCAATCACCTTGTTGAAACCTTCTGTTGGGGGTGGAGTAGTCCTTTGGGAAGGAGCCGTAGGGAAATGCAGATTCCCGAAATATCGCTCAATGAGATGTAAAATTTTATTTACCGGACTCGGGTCAGCCACATAGACCACCATATTTCCGGGGGTATAATGCAAATCGAGGAAATGTCGGCAATCGGCAGAGGTCAGTTGGCGCACACTTTCGGGAGAGCCGAGGATATTATGTGCGAGGGAAGACCCGGAATAAGCGAATTCTTCAAATTCATCGAAAATTGAATCTGCCGGAGAATCAAGATAAGAATTGATTTCATCAATCACTACTTCGCGTTCTTTATTGATTTCGCTATGTGGGAAACGGGAATTTGCGATGATGTCTGCGAGGAGTTCAATGGCTCGCTGTGGCTCGCCGGCGGGAGCATTAGTGTATATGAGGGTCTCTTCTTTAGATGTATAGGCGTTTAGTTCTCCGCCGATGCTTTCCATTCTGTTAGAGATATGCCAAGCCCTGCGGGAGTCAGTTCCTTTAAAAAGAGTGTGTTCCACGAAATGAGCCAATCCCTGATGTCCCGCAGATTCATCCCGGCTTCCGGCATTGACAGCGACTCCGATGTAAGAGACATTGGAATCCGGAGTATGCTTAACAGCAATTCTCAAACCATTGGGAAGAGAAAAAATATTAATCATGATGATATAGATGTAATATAGCTACAAAATTACAAAAAAAGCGGGGAAGAACAGGCAAAAACTGATGTTTATGATAAAAATTATTGTGTTGCGAGAAAAAGATATTAAATTTGCAGAAAGGAAATAACCCGAAAAATATGAAAATTAATAAAGTTGGCAAAAAAGTTGGCGACCAATTGCTTCACAGTGATAATTTCCTGTTCACATTTTTGCGAAGTGGCGTTTCGTCGCAGGCGTCAGGCTGGACCGACTTTGCCGTAAGTTTCGTGTTTTTTGCGTGGGTGCATCTGAGCGCATGGTTATCAACAGCCATTGGCGCTGTAGCCGGAGGCATAGTAAACTGTATTTTAAACTATAGGTTTACCTTTCATGCCGATGGAGTTGACTGGCGTGCTGTAATTGTCAAATATGCCCTTGTGTGGATAGGGAGTTTGCTTTTAAACTCCGTTGGCACGGAAGTTTTATTCTACATAATCCGTGATTGGGATTGGCTTGAAAAGATAGGGTTCAAGCATGACGGTTATTTTGCTGCAGCGCGTTTATTCGTTTCGTTGATAGTTTCCTGGGGATGGAACTTCCTATTGCAGCGTTATTTCGTATATCGTGTAACCCGCTTTGATGCTTATGCCATTAGATTTCTAACCTTCTTGGGAGTAAAAGGGAAGAAAGCGGCTGAGGCAGAAGCCTAAGATTCAAAAAGATTCTGTAATTTAAATCCCAAATCTCTTGCAGTCAGGAAAAGGGGAGATAATACAGGAATTTCAGGTGCCATCAGCGCACGCAATTTTGACTTTTTAGCAGTCGAAAAGAGTTTTAGTTTCCCGGGGTGACATTTCAGTTCAATAACTTTCTCCAGATGGCTTGCTTCTCCATCGAAATGCACGGCTCCCTCATGATTACGGATAATTTTTATATTGGAAGCCCGGAATGTAGTGGTGGCGGCAGTCTTACCTATTAATCCCGAAAACATATCTATAGCCGCGAAAGTATTTTTTATATCGGAGCCATTGTGGACTATGGTTATGTCAAGCAGACCATCCTTGATTGAGGCTTCCGGAGCTATATAAGCGTTATTTCCATACTGGGAAGCGTTGCATACCGCCACGATCAAAGCCTTCTCGGTGATTCTTTTATCATTGGCAATAATGGTGTAGGTATCAGACTTATAATTAGTATATTCCTCCAATACGGTCATTATATAATTTTTCAGACCTCTTCCCGGACGTTTATTGAATTTTTCCGTTACCTCAGCGTCAAATCCCACTCCGAAAGTGCAGAAAAAAGGACGGGAATTAGCAGAGGCATAATCAGCATTGAGAACTTTATCCTCTTCAATGACTTTGAGGGCGCCCCGAATCGTCATAGGGATTCCGAGATGTCTTGCCA
>WFMC01000070.1 GCA_009177205.1 Bacteroidales bacterium | reverse complement strand
CCCCGGGAGATAAACCTTATTCCCTTTGGAGTCTACAGCCCGGGAAATGTCAAAAGAATTGAGGTCTTCATAATCATTCGGATGATTATCGACATATCCCCAATCGAATGCATAGAGGACATAATACCTGCCCGTTCCGCTTAAATCCTTTCCGTTTTGCGGCAGTAGGCTGCCGGTAAATGAAATTTCATCATCGGTGATCCACTGTGGGAAATAGGGTTGATTATGGAAAGTATTTTTTGCGATATATCCTTTATCTCCGCGAGAATCTCGCCACGGGATATAAAAAATATCATCTAAAAATCCGGTTTCATCCTCTTCCGGAATATGGTTCTTATCCGGACGACAATACGTTATTGTATAGTTGTGAAGAGTAGAGGGTTTGTAATATTCACTTCCGGCTAATTCATACCATTCATCATCGGGCAAACCGTTGCAATTGGCATCAAAGCTCACCATTATAATTCCGGGTTCTGCCGAGCCACCTCTTTCTTCCGGATTTATAAGTTCATAAAAAGCATTTCCCCAAATCTGAAAATCTTTCTGACCCGGAATATTCATGACAGTATGGTCAAATCCGAAAGTAACATAACCTCCATAACCTCCCAAGGTAATCATAATATCGTTGGTGCCTGAGATGCAATCTTCCGCTTTTTGAAGAATTGCAGCGTATGAATCCCCCTCTTCATATTTCGGCATCTCATTTACGAATTGACCCGGAGCGGGACAATACTCATAGACCTTCGATATATACGGGCTATATTCAATCTCTTCGTGAAGCACCACAACTTTAAACGAAAAGTTATAGGGAGTCTCGGAGTCTGATATTTTTAACTCCAAATCAAAAGTGCCTTCTTCCGGACTGATAAAAATATAATCGCGTGAATTGCTGACAATTTTGCCATCCACCATCCATTCATACTTTTCTCCGGTAAAAGCCGGATGAAGATCCAGCTTCTGCATCCGGTTGATGTAATAGATATCATCTATCCCGAAGCTCACCATCGGAATCTCATCTTTACATCCCGCCAGCAACAGACAGAAAAGAATTGTTGATAAAATCTTTTTCATTTGTATAAGAAAGTTATGTGGGCAGGAATATCACCGGAGCGTACACTCCATTTTTTGCGTCCGTCGGCAGAGAAGCAATAAAGTGTGCCGGAAGAAACATAGTTTTTTGCATCCGTAATAAAAATGTCTCCTGTCTCCGGGTGTATGGCAATCCCGTAGGGAATTGTAATTTCCTTTTCAGAGCCGTCTTTTATAAAATTATTGGATATCACTTTTTTGGTGGTAATGTCAATCACTCCATAACTGATGCTGTTTGATTGAGTATAATTGTTCCATTCGGTAGCATAATAATACATTTTATCGCAAAAAAATGCCATATTTGAGCATGCGATTGGAACAGTGTCAGTAACTACCATTTGATTATATCCGGGCTTCTTTTGCATTACATACAATCGTGAGGGGCGAGATTGATAATCACCTCTCGACGTCACCCAAAGTTTATTATATTTATCTTTTTTTAATCTGTGGAGATTAATTCCTACCGGAATTTGCTGCACCTGCTTAAAGTCAATCATTTGAATCACAGAGACCGTGTTGTCATAATCAGGAACCCTATAACCACCGGAATTTGCTACATACATATAATCATCCACGATCTCCATTTCTTCGGGCTGATAGCCTACGGATACTTTTCTCGTAACTTTCAAAGAGAGGGTATCCACCTCAAAAACTGCTCCTTTAGGTGCGTCAGGATCAATCAACACGGGTCCTACGTAAGAACTGATGTATGCTTTCCCTCGATGAAATCTTACATATCTGCAATTGGGGATGNCGATNTGTCCGATTCTTATTCCGGTGTGAGCATNCAATACTTCCACTTNGTGAGAGCAATTGATTACGACANATAACTTACTGCCGNAAATTCCTATATCATTCCNTACATCTNCTAANNCTTTAATTACAGNGGGGATTCTTTTCAGCATAAATGTTCCGGGAATATAGTCCGGTCATATAATCATAGTAGTCAAGTGTGCATTTGTTTGAACCCATATTACCCTCATTGACCAGGTATAATCCGCGAATTGCACTCTCAGGGCGCTCATCTCCGATAATTTCATACTCCGTCGGCACCACAAGTTCGTCTTCCCGACAACCTGTGATGCCCATGAGGAGCATGAAGACAAATATATAAAAGAAAAATTGTTTCATATTTCAACCGTAAGAGATACTTTAAAATTTCGTTTCGGCATAGGATAATTCAGAATCACATCATAATCCTGACTCAGAAGATTATTGATTTCCACCAATATCCGGGTCTTTACCTTCCTCATGTGAAAGTCGTAGGATGCGGATATATCGGAGGTGTACCATGGTTGGGTGTAATTATATCTGATGTTTTCCTGTTGATTATATCTCGCTCCGACATAGATAAAACTATAGTTTAATCCTATGTTTTTCCATGAAGCATTAATTACGGCTGAACCTGAATGATGAGGTATATAAGGAATCTGATGCCGATAATAATTGTCTGCAGGATTAGTAATGTCGATTGCTTTCTGATAAGTATATTGCGCCCTAAAAGTGAAGAACATATCTTGATAAGGATTGAGAGTCAGAAGTGCAGTTGCATCAATACCTTTTATTTCCACGACTCCGAGGTTCAACATAGTCCAACGGAATTGTTGCCCCTTGGGNTATGCAATTATTTTATNATATACTTTNTTATAATANACATCNNTGCTGAANCGCATTTGAGATAAGAAATTNTTGCTTNTCTTGTCANATAAGATTCCGANATNGTATTNGNNCACACGTTCCGGATTCAATTTGGAATTTCCCATATCTGCATAATACAGGTCATTAAATGTCGGCATACGGAAAGACTTTTTGTAAAATGCGCGTAATGATAAGGTTCTATTGCGTAGAGGGTAAACAGATAAATATATTGCGGGTGTAAAAACGCATTTATCGGCAGGTGCTTCTTGACCCCGGAGTTTGTCGTGGACAAAAGTTATCAAGCCGCTTGCAGTAAGGTCAACGCGCTTTAAGTCAAAAGCAGTGGCAACTGATAATAGATTGGTGAATCTATCCGGCTTGGCAAACCCATATACATCAGCATTCAGTGAGTTGTAAATGAAATCGTAACTTGCAGAGGCTCTCCACCAATCATTTATTGAGTAGAGATTGGCAGTGGAAAAGTAGAATTCCTTTTGCTTGTATAAGTTGTCAATCTTTATCTGTTTGTCGTCATTGTTGACATAGTGAGTGCGATAGAAAGCATATTTGACGTTTTCCATCGTTGTGAATTTCCCAAAAGTTAATGTTGTTGAAGCCTGAGCAAAGGAATTGGTATCCCAGATTCGCTCTCCTCTGCGCCACACATTGTTTACTATGGCTCCGGGCACACCTCTTTCGGAATTATAATTATAGACTTTGAAATGCCAGTTGCCCTGCCGGATGGAGCCGTTGATATTAAGTTCAAGCCGGGTAGCGTTAATGTCACCGTTTTCTCTGACGGCGGTAGTGTCGTAGGCTAATTCTCCCGCAGGATTTATTCTTCGGTAGCGAAACCGATATTTTCCGCTTGAATTAAGCCATTCCGCTGCGAAGGATGCGTTTATCCTGTCAGATAATTTCAGTTCTATCAGAGCCGACGGGTTAATCAAATCAAACGACCCGGTGCGGAAAGCGAGTCGAAGATGATATTTTTCATCATCTTTGAATTCAGGTGTCCGGGTGCGAAGATAGACTGTGCCGGCATTTCCAAAATCTCGTGCCGGCTGGAGCAATGCACTCTTTTGACCGTTATGAAGGGAGAGAGCCTCAATATTGTCGAGAGAAAATTGTCCTAAATCAATCTGCCCGTTCTGAGCATTACCCAACTGGACTCCGTCATACACAAATCCGGTATGGTTTGTGCCCATGGAGCGGACGTTAACTGTCTTTATTCCTCCGACACCTCCATAATCTTTTACTTGCACTCCCGCAAAATATCTAAGAGCATCAGCAACGCTATTGCTGTTGAGNTTTGAAAGTTCCTCTCCGCTTAAGGTTTGAACAGGAATTGTCTCTTTTGTCGGTTGAACAGCACTGACCACAACCTCCTGCAAGTCTTGGACTTTAGCAGAATCGGGCATCTCCTTGGCGGAAGCAAATTGAGGAGAAGACAGAATGAGGAAAGAAAGAATAAAAAGGGGTTTCATTTATAAANAANTTCAGANACAAAAACACTCCCGTTTNCANTGATGAAAATGTGCANATACGGGAGTGTAGATCTTATGTATTCTTTATAAATTATTGTCTTGGAAGAAAATTATAATAAGTCATGTCCTATTTAATTTCTGCCGTCAATAAGCCCATAATCCCGCAGGCAATATCAAAAAGCGAAAATGGCAGGTCTTCTGACTTATTCCNATTTTTCCGCGCCTTCCCGGAGTTACCCAGTGACAAATTGCGAAAAACGACTGCTTGAATGATTTTCAAGCGGAAATTACAGCAGCGGGTACTGTTGAGGATTTTCACCTCATTCCCTTTTGATGCGCCTTAAATCATTCTCTCTTGAATGAAAGGGCAACCATTTCAAAAGCAAAATTAATAAAAAAATATGAATTACATATTATTCTTGAGAAATTTTAAATTTTCAAATCTTAAGGGTTTGACGTTCAGGGGAATGTTGCGTTGAGTATAAAATGAAGAGACTGCCTGAATTTTTTTCAGGCAGCCTCCATAAATAGTATGATTTTAAAGAAGAACTTTCTTATATTTTAAGAACTTTCAAAATTATTTGAAACGACGATTTCCTTCAAGCACCGGTTTGCCATCGGCTTTTACATTCTTCTTTGTGTTGCGCTTGATGATGGCGTATGCCACGGGAGCAGCACAATAGAGTGTACAGAATGTGCCGACAATCACGCCGAATATCATTGCAAATGTGAATGAGCGGATAGTGTCGCCGCCGAGGAAGAAGATACAGAGCAATACGAGCAATGTGGAGAATGAAGTCATGAACGTACGAGACAAGGTAGTGTTCAAAGACTTATTGATTGTAGTGTATCTGTCTTCTTTCGGATAAACCTTCATCATTTCGCGTACACGGTCGAATACTACCACGGTGTCGTTGATCTGATAACCGATAATTGTCAACACAGCTGCAATGAAGCTCTGGTCAATTTCCATAGAGAAGGGGAAGAAGCCCCAGCATACAGAATAGAAACCGATGATGAGGAATGCAGTCAATGCAACGGCTGCAACAGCACCCACTGAGAATGCGATATTGCGGAAGCGAAGCAAGATGTAGAGGAACATGCAGACAAGTGCAATACCCACTGCCCAATAAGCATCGCGGCGCATATCGTCAGCCACGCTCGGACCAACCTTCTGAATTGAGATGATGCCATGACTTTCATCGGCGATTGTAAATGAGTTCTTGTCCAATACTGTGCCGNNTGAANCNGTNAATTCATTCTTTAAATTATCGTAGAGAATATCTGTGATCTCTTGTTCTACACCTTCTGATTCGTCAGCAATCTTATAGTTGGTGGAGATGCGTACTTTTGAAGGAGTATCAATTGAAATGACATTTACTGATACAGTCTTGTCGTTAGCTGCATTTTGGAAGACGTCGCTGAGTTTTGCTTCAACATCTTTCGGATTAACATCCTTGTTGAGTTGCACGACATAGTTTCTACCCCCTGAGAAATCAATACCCTGATTCATTCCGCGAATTGCGAGAGAAGCAATTGAGATAACGATGAGGGTGAGCCAAATTACAGATGAAACTTTAGTTTGACCGAGGAAATTGATTTTTGTGTTAGAGAGGAAATTNCGGGAGATAGGAGTTGTGAAAGTCATGTTTGCGCAGCGTCCGTTCTTAGTGATAAGTTCGAATGCTATGCGAGTCAGGAAGACAGCAGTGAAGAATGAGCAAACAAGACCGATGATAAGAGTAGTGGCGAAACCTTTAATCGGACCTGAACCGAAAATCAAAAGGATTATGCCTGTGATAACTGAAGTCAGGTTTGAGTCAAAGATTGCAGAGAATGCATTTGAATAACCTTCAGATATTGCCTGACGGAGTTTTTTGCCGAGCGCCAATTCCTCTTTAGTGCGTTCGAAGATAAGCACGTTGGCGTNNNCTGCNATNCCGAGNGCGAGCACGATNCCNGCGATACCGGAANGTGNCAANACTGCNTGCAGNGANGNCAGAATTCCAAGAGTAAAGAAAAGGTTGAGGATAAGACCGATATTGGCTACGAGACCCGGAATGACACCGTAGATGCAAATCATGAAAATCATGAGGAGCACGAGAGCCACGATGAAGGAGATGAAGCCTTGTTGGATAGCTTCTGCGCCGAGCGACGGACCGATTACGTTATTGCTGACAACCTTAACTTGCGCAGACATTTTGCCTGACTTCAAGACGTTGGCAAGGTCGTTAGCCTCTTCAGGTGTGAAGTTGCCTGTGATTTCAGAGCTTCCGCCTGTGATTTCATTATTAACGTTAGGATAAGAATATACGCGGTTGTCAAGCACGATCGCTATCGGGCGTCCGATATTGTTGCGAGTGAGTGTTGCCCATTCGCGAGCTCCTCTGTCGTCCATGCGCATGTTGACAGTGTTGCCGCGCATGTTGTCAAATTCAGAAGTTGCAGAAGTTACAACATCACCTTCCAATGCTGCGTCGCCCTTGAGAGCGATGAGTTGATAATAAGGAGTTGTGCGATATTCCTTTTCGTTTTTCTTAATAGGATTCCCTTGAGCATCCAGAACGGGAATTTCAGTTGCCTTAACCTCCCACACTGCTGAGAAATCAGAAGGGAGTTTGGTCTTTGCCAAAGGTGAGTTAAGGATTGAATCCACGAGAGCCTGGTTGGCGGGAGCTACCATGCCGATTACCGGACTTCCTTCGCGTTGACGTCCGCCGAGGAGTTCAATCACGTTGAGGTGATTGATTGTGTCCTGAGCGGCGTATGCTTCAGCGAATGCAGCGAGTTCCGGAAGAATTTCGTTATAATTATAAACTTCAAAGAACTCAAGATTTGCTGAAGATTTCAGAAGGTCTGTAACACGTTCCGGCTCTTTGACACCCGGCAATTCAAGAAGGATTTGTCCGGTCTTGTCTTGAAGTTTCTGGATATTCGGAGCTACGACACCGAATTGGTCGATACGGGTGCGGAAGATATTGAAAGCCGCGTCAACTTGAGATTCAACCTGCTGATTGAGAGCGGCAGTAACTTCAGCGTTGGAAGCGCCTTTTTTTACTTTACCGAGATAGTCGCCGTTGAGGTCGAAAAGGGTTGACATTGTGCCCGGTTGAAAATGAGAGGCTACAGCCTTAACGAAATCTTTTTCAGAAGATTTTTTACCGGATTTTTCAGTTGCGGCAATTGCTTCGTTGATAGTTTTGAGAGCAGACTCGCTTGCGGCATATTGACGGAGAATGTCAGGGACGGAAATTTCGAGCACAACGTTCATACCTCCTTTGAGGTCAAGACCGAGACCGATTTCCATTTTGCGAACTTGATTATAGGTATAACCAAGATAAACTTTCTCCTTGTCGATGGAGTCATTGAATTGTTTCAGGCTTTGTTTGTACGCGTCATTTGTAACGTCGGTGGTGCCTGAAATTTTGGCTGCGTATTCTTCAGCTTGTTTCTCATAGTGAGAAGTCACGAAAGAGAAGCTGATGTAGAATCCACAGATAAGAATCAGGAGCACAGCGATGGTGCTGATAAACCCTTTGTTCTGCATTTTTTAAGATTATTGTTATTGTTATTTTTTATTTATTTCTTTCAAAAAAAAGATTATTATCGGGAGTCCAAAATCCTTCCGATAAACATGAAAAATCCGACGCAAAAGGGTTGCGGCTATTTTTCAACTTGCAAATTTAGTGTAAAAAATCTTTGAAATGAAATTTTTAGCCTATTNTNTATGTTTAAATCAACATAAGTNATTCCGAAAACAGCNAATTCTCAAAAATCAGATAGAATAATAAGNGCATNACAAACTATAATCAAAATTAAAATATGCCGTGGAAAGTAATTTTTTCCTAATTAAGGAAATTTTATTACTTTTGTGAAAACTACATAGGTAGTGTATATTTTTTAAGCGTTCTTGCTTAGCCTTTCACGGAAATCGCCAATTTCATAGCACGAAGGTAAAAGCAGTTAAAAGGCGCTCATGCTTGTCGTCTGTCCACTCCCGACAAGGGGATAGATATTCGATAACTGCGTGGGAGTGAACTGTTTATTTCGTGCAAGGTGTTTGGCGATACCTCGTGAAAATAAACGGAACATTATTCCACGCTTTTTCGTGGACATATTTATGTCATTAATAATGAGATGTCTAAAATTATCATCTGAAAAATACTTAATAATTAATTAACTAATTATCACTATGTTTAATGATCCCACTAAGAGTCGGCGTCTGATATTTCCGTTGTTTTTATTATCAGTCTTTTCTTTAAGTATTATATCGTGTAAAAGCGATGATCCTGAAGATAATAACCAAGATGAAGCTACATCAGTAAGTATAGTTAGTGCAAATCAACTGGCAGGAGAGTGGACACTATGTAAAAATCAAGTTTTATTTTCTCAAGTCAATCCGGATAGAGGTGACGAAGTGATAGATTATAGTGTCGTTACTGCTCCTTATTATAGATATTATAGAGTGACTGTCATAGATGACAATATTCTTTATATCCAAGAAAAAAGTGCAAGTAACTCTAATATTGGTCAACCTTTAGAATATTTGCTGACAGGCAATAATCTGACAACGTTAGACGGAGAAACAATAGTAGGTACGATTGAAAAATTAGATCCTAAGCATAGCTGGGATAATATTCGAATTAAATGGAATAAAGGTTATTCTCCGGTATTTTTTGATGCTCCTGTAGTATCTACGTATTTATTAATGCCTTAAATGAAAATATATTAAGGGATCTTATACTAAATAATAAATGATTTATAACTTGATATGTAGGACAAGTAATAAAAAGTAAAATCAAAAATCCTTTTTTAATCAACAAGAGAGATAAATTATCATATTATTTAACTATCAAACAAATCATGAAAATTTTACTAAGAACTGCTCTTTTGAGTAGTGTTGTAGCAAGCGGTCTGTTGACTGCTCAAGCCCAAAATGATGTGCCTGAAGCCCCCACAACTAAAGGTTTCTATATTGGCATGAGTGCCGGCATGGACTGGAGTAATCTTTATTTTTCGAAAATTGACAAATCTCTTTATCCGAAAAACAATAATGATTTCTCAGGTATGTTTTCCTTCTTTGGTCAATATAATTTCGGGAAAAACGGGAATTTTGGAATCCGTCCGGAATTTGCATTCCTGACAAGAGGCGGAAGACTTAGCGATATAGGCAGAGGGATTTTAGATGAATACAAACACGATCCCGAAATTGAAGATGATATCTTCATGACAGATTATTTCTATAGATTAAAAGCGACTTATTTTGATATAAGAGTGCCGTTGATTTATACAATAGGTAAGAATTCCNGGAATTTCCGTCCATACGTTTATGTTGCTCCGATTTTAGGCTTTGCTCATAAGGGATATATCGCCGCACAGCAAGATTTTTCCAATAATAATTATATCGGAAGCAAGTATGATCTTTCCAAGTCCAATTATAATTCCTTTATGTTCTCCGGAGCCCTCGGTATAGGTTTGAATTATTATTTCAATATCAAGAATTGCAGATTCTTCGTTGGTATTGAGGCGAACTATCAACTCGGATTCACTGACACATATTCTTCTCGCGAGAAGAATGGCGAGGTTAAAGAAATTTTGCAACTTTTCCCCGACAGAAATATTAAGGCTGAAGGATCCAGAAGAATCAATACTTGGGAAGTTAAAGCCACTATTGGTATCCCGGTATCAATTTTTTGTGCCCCGAAAAAGCAGGTTAAATATGTAGAAATAGTTGAAGAGGAAGAAATAGTGGCTCCTGTTGTTTCTCAACCCGTTGAGAAGAAAGAGGAAGTGGGTTATCAAGTAAAACCGTGCTATTCTCTTGATGAAATAATGGATATGATTAATAAAAATCAATCTATCGAAGGAAAGCGAATCTGCGCTATTGAAGATGTTCAATTTGACACTAATAAATCTGTAATAAAGAAAAATTCATTTAATTATCTTAACAAATTAGCTAAATTAATAAAGAGCACAGGTGCAAAAGTTAAAGTTCAGGGTCACACAGATAATACAGGCACAGTTGAGCGTAATGATGTTCTTTCACATGAAAGAGCAGAAGCCGTGATGGAATATCTCATTCGCCAAGGGGTTGATCCGGAAAAACTTTCTTGCGCAAGTTATGGTTCAAGTCGCCCTAGAGCTACCAATGACACCGAGCAGGGCAGACGTATGAATCGCCGCGTGGAATTTGACATAGAATAATAATAACTAATCTATAAAACATGAAACTTTTAAAATTATCTGCAATCGCATTGACCACTATCGGCTCAATGATATTTACATCTTGTCTAAAAGATGGAGATGAGACAATCCAAGTTGGAAATAACGATCCGTTCTCAACATTTGCTAATACAGGCATCCCAGATGACAGCATGGCAGGAGAATCTCCTAAAATTGAAAGTGATGAGATTAACACCAACATTCCCAACATCTCTTATGCTCCTGTAATTGAGGATGGTACAGCCATCATTAATATTGATATGACCGGCATTTCCGATCCTTCAACTAACGATTGGATTAAACTGTTTGGCACCGGAGAGGGAAATCAGAATGTTTGGATAGATGTAGACGGACAACCTAAAGGTGTGCTTGTTATCAATAATGGAGATGATGCGTCCAAAGTTCGCCCGGTTGACTTAGTATTTCTGGTGGATAATTCCGGCTCTATGTCAGATGAAGCCAACGCTATAGCANGCGACATTGTTTCTTGGGCAGAATCTCTTGAAAATTCAGGTCTTGACATTCGTTTCGGATGTGTTGGCTACGATGGAAGAATCACCGGCGGTATCAACATGACGTCATATCAAGAACTTTCATCTTTCTTGAATTATAGTTCCGGCACAAGTCGCACCATGCACTGGGGTGGAAGTGATGCAAATGCCCTCAGCAGTGCCACATCTTCTTATAATTTAAGTTATTGTGAAGAAAATGGCGTCGCAGCCCTCCGATTTGCAGACGAACACTTCTCATTCCGCAGTAATGCAAACAGAATTTATGTAAACTTTACTGATGAATATAATGAAGTTCAAAGGTCAAGATTTACCGTAGAGTCCTTGAAGACTGACTGGAATACTAATCAAGGAACAGTGCACACCGTCTATAGTGCTCCTAAATCAGATAAAAATAACTCCGGAGTATCAGAACAACCATGGTTGATGTCAGATTATACAGGAGGAACAATTATCTTTGCAGACAGCAGATTTACAAATGTTACTTTAGAGTCTCTTCCTGTTACAGGAGCTATGCGCAACAGCTATCTCTTGCGTATTACCAATATAGATAAGTATATTAATGACGGTCAAGATCACTTGGTTCGTGTTACAATTGACACTCCCACTGTTCATACATTCCGTGATTATGTCGTTAGATTCGTTAGTGAGTAAGACATTTTTTGACAATAGATATTAAATAATTATAATCCCGTGAGTTATAACCGACTCACGGGATTATTATATTTGGGATGGTTGGGAAGTTATAGGTCTTCGTCCTCTTCGTCGGGGAATTTGTCGGGAGAGACGGACTTACCTTTGCGCTCCGGCTTGTTGCGCAAAATCGCTTCCGGTTTCATTAAATCTACTGCCGTTGCAAAAACACTCCATGTCTCTTCCTTATTCCAATTTTTCTTGATGTTGATGGCCTTTGGATAATAATAACTTTCATCTGCCTGCTCACCGAGAAGGATGTCGGAGGCGTCCCATTTCCCGTTAGCGTTATAATCATGGATAATTCTGACATAATATTTGCCCGAAAGAAGATAAGGGAAATAAATGGAATTATTCGATAAGGAAGAAGCCGCCACAACCTCTCCGGATGAATTCAGAATCTCNGCGAANGCAGGTATCTCGGAATGCCAATCGGTGATATTCATCTTTAATGAAGCATATTCATTGGCTTGTCTGACATTGAAAGTCGTGCTGTCGGGATATGAAATTTCTCCATAAATGCCTGTCAGAGCCAGGGAATCAATTTTTAATCTATATTCACGACCGAAAGTCCATGGATGAACAATATGATATTTCCTGGGGTTTAACGAGTCCCTTAGAATCCGGAGTTTTGAATCCGGCTTTATGGCCGACGCCCAGAGCGTATCTATTTTTTCTTCCAGTTTTATCAATGAAGTGTCAAGTCGAGCCAGAGGATAATTTGTCTCGAAACTGTAGGGAAGGTTGATTTCCTGAGTCTGAGTGCCGAATGAAATGAGGAGTTTTTTAGGCTTTTCCGCTGTTATGGTGTCAGCCGGCGCACCCTTTTCATTATCTTTTTGCACATCCCTCTGACCCCCTTTTTTCTCTTTGAGTTTCTGAGCTTTCTTCTGCAATTCAGCTTCACGCTTAGCGCGTTGCTGAGCTTCGCGGTTTAACTTTGCGCGGTCGGTAGTGAAACGGATGGTGTCCGTAACATTGTAATATTGATTCAGTGAATCAAGTTTAGGATAAGTCAAGGCTACTTTAAGGGAGTCGGTGGATATTACCTTAGGGTCGGTAAGCCATAGGGTGATTGAATCATTATCGGCGCGTTTCTCAATTATGCCGTAATTATATAAAGGAGTCGAATCGCCGGGAATTTTCAAATCAGGGAGTGTTTTCATAGGGGCTCCCATTATAAGGAGTAACTTGGTGGTGTCCAGCCGTTCATATTTTTTGATATATTGTTGCTGACGTTTGGATACGGAAGAGCGCAATAGGATATTATTGGGCAGGAAGAGAGTGCGTTGACGNGGCANGACAGTGTCGAGTTTGCCTTTCTTCAGATTGTAGATTGAGTCGTATGCCACCGCTTCAGTCGTGGAGGGGACAATTATTTCTTCAGAGAAAGCCAACTCTTCGCTCGGAGAGGAATAAAAGAAATTGTTATCGGCATCGTTGAGAGCATATATGCGATACCTGCCGGCAGATAGCCCTTCGATGGAGAATCGTCCCCGATCGTCGGTTCGAGCCACTCTGTCAAAACGTTTTGAGAATATAAGGGTATCGGTGTTCAGAAGTTTATAAGCTGCTTCAGCCACGTCATCGGGGATTCGATGCACGCCTACGATTTTGTTTTGCAAGGGTTCAAGGTCGCGGGCAGTTGCCACTATTCCCGAAATTCTCAGGGAGTCAATCGAGGAGCCGGTTGAAAAAGTGTACGAAAAATTTTCCAGCTTGTTCCCCTCATTATTGTCAACAATGGAGCTCCCGAAATCAATAGTATATGTAGTGTTTGGTTGCAGGGAATCTTGAAATGTAACGATTACATTGTGTCCCTGGGAAGTTACCCGGGGGATTTGAGCTGAAGGCGGAGAGACAACGACATTCTCGGAAGGATTCTTCAAATTGACATATTCGTTAAAATGAAGTGTTATTTTGTTGAGGTCTATCGGTACGTTGTTTGAGCCCGGGGCGGGATTGGCTTTGATGAAGCGAGGGGGCTGTTCATCTTTCGGTCCACCCGACGGATTACCGATTGAAGCGCAACCGGAGGCTATCGCGGTGATAGCAGCGATAGCGAGCAAAACCAATAACGAATGATTGCAGATGTTTGAAAAACGATTTGAATGCTTAAACATGATTGCAAAGATAATTAAAAAAAGCGCGAAACGAGAAGTTCCGCGCTTTTTTTAATGATGTTGAAAATTTTATTCCTTACATTTAGCAGCGATGAAATGACGATTCATGCGGCCGATGTTGTAAAGTTTGATATTTTTCGGACACTCGGCGGAGCAAGCTCCCGTGTTGGTGCAGTTGCCGAATCCGAGTTCATCCATTTTAGCCACCATAGCTCTGACGCGACGGTCTTTTTCCACTTCTCCTTGCGGCAGTAGCGCCAACTGGCTGACTTTGGCAGACACGAAGAGCATGGCGGAGCCGTTTTTGCAGGCAGCCACGCAAGCGCCGCAGCCGATGCAGGAAGCGGAGTCCATAGCCTCATCAGCATTTACCTTGGAAATGGGGAGGTCGTTGGCATCTTGAGCGCCGCCGCAGTTGAATGACACATATCCGCCTGCCTGCTGGATTTTGTCAAAAGCGTTACGGTCTACCATCAGGTCTTTAATCACGGGGAAAGCAGCGGAGCGCCAGGGTTCTACAGTGATTGTTTCGCCGTTTTTGAAGCGACGCATATAGAGTTGGCAAGTAGTTGCGCCGGTAGCCGGACCGTGGGGGTGACCATTGATATAAAGTGAGCACATGCCGCAGATTCCTTCACGANAGTCGTGGTCGAACACGATTGGTTCCTCATGATTTTCCACGAGCATCTCGTTGAGGATGTCGAGGGTTTCGAGGAAAGATGTGTCAGGAGTGGTCTCGACGTTCATATAAGTCTTAAACTCACCCTTTTCTCTCGGACCGGCTTGACGCCANACCNTGAGGTTGACTTTCATTATATTTTCTTCCATTTTTTTACTGATAATCTATGAATTTATGACTTATAGTTGCGGGTTTGAACTTTAATTGCTTCGTAGTGCAACGGTTCTTTGATGAGTTCCGGAGCCTTATTGTCGGAGCCTTGATAATCCCAGCAGCTTACGTAGAAGCAGTTTTCATCATCACGTTTGGCTTCGCCCTCTTCAGTCTGATATTCTTCGCGGAAGTGTCCGCCGCAAGATTCGTTGCGGCTCAGGGCATCGTATGCCACGAGTTCGCCCATAGTGATGAAGTCGTTCAAGCGGAATGCCTTATCGAGTTCGATATTCATACCCTCTTTTGAGCCAGGGATATAAAGTTCGGTGTCAAACACTTTGCGGAGTTGCTTGATTTTCTCAATTGCTTCCTCAAGGCTCTCTTTAGTGCGTGCCATACCTACGTTTTCCCACATGATGTGTCCGAGTTCCTTATGGATTGAATCTACGGTTCTGTTGCCTTGAATATCCATCAAGCGATTCATTTTCTCAACGCAAGCCTTTTCAGCCTCTTCAAATTCCGGAAGTTCGGTAGAGAATCTCGGCACGGAGATTTGGTCGGAAAGATAGTTTTGAATAGTGTAGGGGAGCACGAAATATCCATCGGCAAGCCCTTGCATCAATGCGGAAGCACCGAGGCGGTTTGCGCCGTGGTCGGAGAAGTTACATTCGCCGATAGCGAAGAGTCCTTTGATTGAGGTTTGCAATTCGTAGTCAACCCAGATACCACCCATTGTGTAGTGGATAGCCGGGAAGATCATCATCGGATTGTAATATTTAACGCCATCTTTTTCGCAAGCGAGNTCGCCGGGATTGNCGTCGGTGATTTCCTCATACATGTCGAAGAGGTTGCCANAACGNTGACGCACGACATCAATGCCGAGGCNATTGATTGCTTCGGAGAAGTCGAGNAATACGGCGAGACCTGTGTTGTTNNCGCCAAATCCTTTGTCGCAACGTTCTTTAGCANCGCGCGAAGCCACATCGCGAGGCACGAGGTTGCCGAAAGCCGGATAGCGGCGTTCGAGATAGTAGTCGCGTTCCTCTTCGGGGATGTCGCTACCCTTGATTGTGCCAGCCTGAAGTTTCTTGGCATCTTCTATGTTTTTGGGAACCCAGATTCTGCCGTCATTGCGGAGTGATTCAGACATAAGGGTCAATTTAGACTGCTTGTCGCCGTGAACGGGGATGCAAGTCGGGTGAATCTGCACGAAAGCGGGGTTTGCAAAATAAGCGCCCTTGCGATAGCATGCCATAGCGGCTGAAACGTTGCAACCCATAGCGTTTGTGGAGAGGAAATAGGTATTTNCATATCCCCCTGTAGCGATTACGACTGCGNNAGCGGCAAAACGTNCAAATTTGCCTGTCANGAGGTTTTTGGCGATGATGCCGCGGGCGCGTTCCACACCGTCTTTATCCTTTACGAGCACGACATCGTGCATCTCATAGCGGTTGAAGCTCTTGACTTTGCCGAGTTGGATTTGGCGGTTGAGTGAAGAATAAGCGCCGAGGAGCAATTGTTGGCCTGTCTGACCTTTAGCGTAGAATGTGCGTGAAACCTGAGCGCCTCCGAAAGAACGGTTGGCGAGCAACCCGCCATATTCGCGGGCGAAGGGCACGCCTTGAGCCACACATTGGTCAATGATGTTGTTGGAAACCTCTGCAAGACGATATACGTTAGCTTCGCGGGCGCGATAGTCGCCGCCCTTGACCGTATCGTAGAACAGGCGATATACTGAGTCTCCGTCGTTCTGATAATTCTTTGCAGCGTTAATGCCACCTTGAGCGGCAATTGAGTGAGCGCGGCGCGGAGAATCCTGAATGCAGAAATTCAACACATTAAAACCGAGTTCGCCAAGTGTTGAAGCTGCAGAAGCTCCGGCGAGACCTGTGCCAACGACAATGATGTCGAGTTTACGCTTGTTTGCCGGGTTGACGAGTTTCTGATGTGCCTTATAGTTGGTCCATTTCTCAGCGATAGCACCCTCCGGGATTTTGGAGTCTGCCTGATTCATAGTTTTTACTTTCAAATCTGTGGTTGCCATATCGACTGAAAATTAATGATTTTGTTGGGGATTTGCTTGAGCTGCGGGTTGAGGTACTCCGGGGATAGCAGGAGTTTCTGCAACATCGGCAGACTCAAGATAATTGAAGAATTCAGCTTTCTCCTCAAGGAATTTGACCATATCGTCATATTTCGGGTCTTGAGAGAAATAATTGATAGCTTGCGGGCTCTTCATTTGTTCGAGTTGACCTTTCACCATTTGGGAAACCTGCTCGTAGGGAGCGGAGGAAAGGGTCTGCACTGCAGCCGGACCGAAATCTTTTTCAAATTCGGGCACAATCATATCCTTATATTGCTCGCGAAGTTCCACGTTGGTCTTGTAATAATTCTGATGAGCCTTAACTGTGAATACCACCGCTTCAGCTATGAAGAGGGCGATAACGATGCCCGCCCACCAGCAAGCGATGCATTTCAGACGGGGAATCCAGGAGGTGTTGTCCCAACCGACAGACTGGAACATTGACCAGATGCCGTGGTTGAGGTGAAACCAAAGAGCGATGAAGCCGATGATGTAGACCACGAGAGTCCAGGGTGTGGAGAAGGCTTCCTGAAGGAACAATGTGCCGGCTGTAGCCGGAATTGCCGTATCTTCGCCAATGATTTCCACAAGCTGCATCTTTGCCCAGAATTGGATGAGGTGCACTACGAGGAATGCAAGGATAACTATGCCGAGCACCAGCATGTTTTGAGAAGACCATTCCACTCCTTTGGGGCGGTGGCTGACGGCATAGCGTTGGTTGCCGCGCGCCTTGCGATTTTGCAAAGTCAGCATGACGGCATAAATGATGTGAACGACGATAAACGCTGCCAAACCTGCGGATGCAACAAGAGCATACCAATTGGCTCCCAGGAACATACAAATTGAATTGTAGGCAGTGGGCCAAAGGATGGCTACAGCGTTCATNAAACNGTGAAANGTTAAAAATAGGACAAGCNCNGCGCCTGTTACGGNCATAATGAACTTACGTCCTACTGAAGAGNTTGATAACCACATAGCAGTTCTGATGTTTTAAGTATTTGTTATTGTTTAGTTTCGGTATTAGTTCGTGTCTTAATTCCGGGAAATCCGATGCACCTGAATGAAAAAATCACGATTTGATGTCGCAGATGTTTTTATCAGGGTTTATCGCTATTTATGCAAAATTATTATAAATAGTTTTAAAAGCAAAATTTATCCTCTTTTTTCTTATTGTTTTCGGATGATTAAGCCGATATGTGCATTTTTTTTTGTAAATTTCGGCTATGAAAAGTTTGCGCGTCGCTTTTGTATATCAAACCTTGCCTGCCACCCCTGTGACGGGTGCTCATTTTTATGAACGCAATCTTATCAATACCTTAAGGAGCGTGCCGGGAGTTGAGGTTGATATCATCGCGCCTGTTCAGCCTGATTCGTTTGTGAAGAAAATTTTTTCTCCACTTAAAAATTTATCATTAAGGAGCAAGTTGAAAAATTATGACCTGATAGTCTTCAACAGTTCCAAATTTCTTTACTTTCTCCCTTTATTGCTCCTTCTTCGGTTAAAGAAAAAAGAGACCATGATAATTCATCATCTCTTTATGGCTGACGAAGTTGAGGGATGGAGGAAAATCCTTTATCGTCCGGCAGAAAATATGTTTCTGCATTTCGGCAACAGAATCTTAACTCCCAGTCAATATTTAGCAGACATCATAAAAGCAAAATTTAAAAAAGAGTCAATCATTTGTCCCGTGCCATTCGAAGCCCCGGTGGCGGAAGAATTTCTGAATCCGCAGAAAGGGAAGTTGCTTTTCATCGGAAATATCGAGCCGAGAAAAGGGCTTCATCTATTGATAGATGCCTTGATATTGATAAAAACAGAGGCTGATGGTGTCTCTTCGACTGCCGGAAATACTAATCTTTCTCTTGATATAATAGGTAAAATAATTGACAGGGAATATTATGAAACTCTTTGTCAGAAAATTGAAGCAGCGGGATTGGATGTGAAATTCCATGGATTTTTGAATCATTCTGAGCAAGAAGAGATTAAGCGTAAGAGTTATGTCTTCGTGTTCCCGTCGTTGTTGGAAGGGTTTGGGATGGCGCTGAATGAAGCGCACGGATATGGACTCCCTGTGATATGTTTCAATAATTCAGCCATGCCATATTCAGTTAAGGATAAGGTTGATGGAATCCTCGTAGAAGACGGGAATGTAACGGAATTTGCCAAGGCAATAAGTATGATCGTAAATGACAGGGAGTTGCGCAACAGATTATCTGTCAGTGCGCTTAAACATGCTCGGATACTGCCCGGACAAACGGAATTTTACTCGAGTGTGGAGAGGGGTTTTATATTTTGAAAGAGATTCCATCCGTGATGGAATTCATAATAATCAATTGAATTGTCAGGCACGTAAAGCGTGCATCGTCTATATGCCTCCTCATTATCGGGCTCAAAAATGAAACTTTCACATTCGAATCTCGGTGGCTTCGTTGCGGGTACGATTAGGATTGACAGATTGTCGCAGCCGCTGAAAATCAATTCTCCAATCATATTGTAGGCTGAAGAGAGAGTGGCTTTTCTTAGATTTGAGCAATCTGAAAAGGCATACGATTCAAGGGAGGTTACGGTTGGCGGTAAGGATATTTCTTCCAAAGATTTGCAACCTGAAAAAGCATTGTTGCCTATCTCCTTAAGGCGAGGGGGAAAATTGAATTCCTGAAGTTTCCTGCATCCTGCGAAGGCAGAGGAGCGAATTTCAAGCAATCTCTCGGGAATATCCACTTTTTCAAGACTGACGCATCTCAAAAACAATTCATTGGGAATAAACCATACGCTTTGAGGAATTTTCAGATATTTCAGGTTTCGGCACTCCCTGAAAACACCGTCTTCAAAAGTTGTCAAACCTTCGGGGAGTTCGACATCTTCCAGGTCTAAACATTCCGCGAAAGCGTATGCGGCAATAACCTTACACTCGGAGCCTGATTCAAACATGATGTGCTTCAGTCCTTCGATTCCGGCAAAGGCAAATGGGGGGATACGTCTCACCGAAGCGGGCACTGTAATTGTTGAATCCCCTTCCGTCCAACCATATTTTTCGGCATATTTACCATTGCGCAAATCGCGGCTACTTGCTGAAAGAGTCAGGAGCAGAAAGAATAATAAGCCTACGGAGCGAAAAATATAATTCATCAGGAATCAGGAAAAGTCGGTGAGCAAACTGCCGCGACAGCCAAATTAAGAATTAATTGTTCAGTACAGCGGCATTTCCGGGTTGGGAGGATTGTGCCGGTATGTGAGGGGAGGGTATGAGGGGATGATTGCTTACAGGTGGATAAATCTTGCTGACATCGGCAGTGTCGACAGCCGTAATTACGATTTTGCTTTCTCCGCGCCACGGCATTGGAGCCCGAAATGTCTTATACTCGATTCTTGCCGGCAGATTCCCTTGATATAATTTTCTCAGTTCGGCAGCCAAATGGTCGTCGGAAGTCGAGAAAATCAAGTCTCCCTGATAAGGTTCGATTGTGTCTGCCAAAGATTTATACGGCAGGAAGACACCTTCAAACGTTTTGAAAATATTTCCGCGTTTCTCAATTCTCTCAATATATCCATATTGCACTGACTTCTCTGAATAAAGAGTGAAATAATAGATATATAGTCCGATGAAGAAGCCCAGGAATACGCCGCAACCTATCATCATCGTCCACATTTTCCAATTGCGGGAAGCCGGGCGGATGTGTTCCCATTCATCCTCGTTGTCATAATAGCGGGGGTCATCCGGTTTCAAAGCCGGCTCTTTAGGTCCTTTCGGAGCCTCCGGTTGGATTGGTGCGTTAAAATAATCTTCCTTTTCGTTTGAATTATACATAATTTTTCGATTGCGACTTTGAAAAAATGATATATCCCATTGTGTAAATTCCCAAAATTACCAGCATCACGGTTTGTCCTGTCCACTGAAGCATTGAGAAAGCGGTGCCCTCGGCATCAGACACACCGTATATTGCCAATCCGAACATTATAGCGATATTCCATGGTCCAAGTCCTCCGTTGCTTGGCACAGCCATCCCTATCGAACTGAATACGAAAGCCACCAGACAAGGGAGGAGCCCGAAAGCCAAACCGGGTTCTTCACACAGTCGGCGGGTAAAGGAGAAAGCAAAGAAGGCTACATACAATTGAATGAAATAGCAGATCCAAAGGAGAATGGTGAAAAAAATAAATTTCCATTTCCCTTTCATTTTGCCTACTGCGGCAAACCCTTCCCAAAGGTGAAGGATTGTGTCGCGGACTTTGATTATGAATCTTGTGTTTCTCCAAATCCGGTAAATCAAAACCATTATCAATATCACCCCGGCTCCGGCAATCCAAAACCAAACCGATGAGAAAAGTTCAATTAAATCTCTACCCACGGGATATTTAATCAGAAATGCCTGCAAAGCCTTTGCGGCAAGCAAGAAAGTCAAAAGGAGCAAAGCACCTACCATAAGTGTGTCGGCGAGGCGGTCTGCCACCATGCTGCCGAATACTTTGGAAAAGGATGCTTTCTGACGTTTGGCAATGTAGGTGCAACGCCATATTTCGCCGAGTCTCGGGAAGATAAGGTTCAAGGCGTAGCAACCGAATACTGAGCAACAAAGAGCCATAAAGGGAGGCTTTATGTCCATCGCGTTCAGTTGCAAGCGCCAGCGCGCTGCCCTTATGATATGCGAAAAGATACTCAATATCATGGCACAAAGAATCCACCAATAGTCGACTCCATGGGATATTATCTCCATCATCTCTCCGAAATTGACCTTCCGGAAAAGATAGACAAGGAGCAATATCGTCAATGCGAGAGGAAGAAGCACCTTGACCGAAATTGATAATATCTTTCGCAAATCAAATTTCATCAGCAAATCTGAAGATATTGGGTGTTATGGAGATTTAAAGATAAAATGTTATTCTATGGTCAACACGGTTTTGCCGTAGTTGTAGGGGAACACCAGGGTGGCGGTGCGGGTCTTTGCGTCATAGGTATATCCATATTGCCGAATCATTTTCCGGCTTGCGGCTTTTTCCATAACGTTAGCGTCCCAGGAAACTTTGGCGGGAGCGGGAATTCCTACAATTTCCAATTCCATATTGCGGATTTCGGGCATATCCTTATACCCACCTTCAGCCGACATGGAAATTTCTATCTGCTTCCCTTTCTTTTCACCTTCAAAGTTTATCAGAACATACTCTTTATCGGCGAGTGAAGTCGGAGATTTTCTATCATCATCAAAGAGAGTGTAGGAAGTTTTCTGAGCAGCCGGGAAGTAACGGACTGTCAGGAACTGCGGATTGTAGTCTTCAACATTCTCCACTTCGCGCATGTATAAGGGGATAAACGAGCCGGCTTTGACAAATAGAGGGATTTCATTGAGGGGAGCAGCAATTTTATAAGTCTTTCCGCCGCTATATTTGTTGTTAGTGTTCCACCATGAAATCCATTCCCCTTTCGGGAAGAGCACTTCCCGGCTGCGGGCACCTTTAGTCAATACGGGAGCCACCAACACTTCATCGCCCCACATATATTCATCTTCACAATTTGCGTATTTATCTCCTTCATTATCTCCGTGGAAATTAAGCGGACGAGCCAGCGGCCAACCTTTCGAAGCGTTTTCCCAAGCCAATGTGTAATTATAGGGGAGCCATTGATAGCGCATTTTTATATAATCTTTGCTGATTTTTTCTTGCGCCGGATAATGATATGGTTCCGGTTTAAGTTGCGCGTGTGTGCGAAGCATGGGAGTGAAGGTTCCCATCTGCAACCATCTTACGTAGAGTTCCGGATCGGTGGGATTATCATTATCTACAGCGAATCCGCCTATATCCGAACTCATATATCCTAATCCCGAGAGACCCGAAGAGAGCATCAGATTAACTTGCGGACCGAAGCCACCCCAGGAGCGAGACACGTCTGTTGTCCAGGGGAATACGGCATAACGTTGAAGCCCGGCAGTGCCTCCGCACATCATTAGCATCGTGCGCATATCAGGATAATCCTTCTGCAGACCCTCGAAAATTATGCGGCTCCATTCGTTGCCGTAGACGTTGTGATATTGAGAAGCGGTCTGACCGTTATCGTGCATTATGGTGAGGGGATGCACTTCCGGCTCGCCGAGGTCGCCCCACCATCCAGCAATTCCGTCGGCGGTCAGTTCCTTATATCTGTTCCAATACCAGTCGCGAGTCTGAGGATTGGAAACGTCAAACATTCCGGCGTCCCCCACCCATGTGGTCACGTCATGCACATTACCATCCTTATCTTTCACCAACATTCCCTTCTCGCCGAGAATATTATAATTGTCGATCGCCCCTTTCTTGTTGAGATAAGGTTGGGAGATAAGCACCATATTCACCCCCTTCTCTTTCAAGTCGGAAATCATCTTTTTGTGGTCGGGCCATTGCTCTTTATTCCATTCAAGGCGCCCCATATCGGTCTCCACGCCATACCAATAGAGGTCGAGCACAATGCCGTCGACAGGATAACCGCGTGTTTTCAGCGTGTCAATTACTCCTNCAGCCTCAGCCTGAGTTTTATANCCATATTTAGAAGTGATATNTCCTAATGNCCANAGTGGAGGGAGGGGCTGGTNGCCGGTGNGCGCNGAATAATTGGTAGTCGCGCCGGCGAGGTTCTTTTCGGGAGAATTTATGAAGTAATAAGATAAAGCGCGAGGGGTTTCGGAGCTATATTTTATTGTGTCATTTCCCAATAGGAGATCAGCCTTGTTATAATCGTCAAAAAGTATGCCGAAGCCCTTGTCGCTGACGAAATAAGGAACGGAGATGCCCATTTGTGAGATTCTCGGGTCACCTTTTGTGTAGCCGTAGTTCTGACGATTATACATTGTCAGGGAATCTCCGTTGAGTTTAAGCTTATGACCTCTTTCTCCTGCCCCGAAGATATTGCCGACATTTTCACCCGACAAAGTAACTGACTTAACGTCACCGGAATTGTCGACGCCTCCCGCTTCAGAAATAAGTAGATTACCTTCTTTGTCGTAGAAACTGACATTTCCTGTGGCGCGATCCACAACGGCTTTCATGTTGTTGCTCATCACGGTCACGTTGTCCGGACCGATGGCTTCAATTACTCCGGAAGCAGCGGGAGTAAGTATGGCGGATTGCGAAGGGAAAAAATTTACATCTTTATTTCCGGGAATGACGGTTATCCTGAAAATATCTTCATTCACCGGTGTGATTTCCACCACACCTTTCGGAGTTGATACTTGTGTTGCGCCTGATTCGGTGCGGCTCACAAGAGCTTGCGGTAATTCAGAATTTGAGGCGGCTATGAGGCTTGCGCCGGCGCCGGCTATTGAGAGAGCGGCGAGAATATAAGTTAATGATTTCATTTGTCGTTAAATTCAATATCTTCGTCAATAATTACATGCCAGGGGAGTCCGCTTGCAGCCAATTTTTCCAGGAACGGATCCGGATTAAACTCTTCGACATTATGCACACCCGGCATTACCCACTGACCTGTGAGGAACATATACGCGCCTACCATTGCCGGCACACCGGTGGTGTAACTGACTGCCTGCGCGCCAGTCTCCTTGTAAGCCTCCTGATGAGAGCAGTTATTATAAATATAATATGTCGATTCCTTACCCTCTTTGTCAAGTCCGGAAATGCGGCAACCTATTGAGGTTTCTCCGGTGTAATTTTCTCCCAGGCTTCCCGGGTCGGGGAGCACTGCTTTCAGGAACTGAATCGGCACAATCTCTTTCCCTTCATAAATGATGGAGTCGATGCGAGCCATGCCGATATCCTGAATCACGCGCAGGTGAGTAAGATATTCCTGTCCGAAAGTCATCCAGAAACGAGCGCGTTTGATAGTCGGGAAATTCTGCACGAGAGATTCCAGTTCTTCATGATAGAGCAAANAAGATTCGCGTTCGCCGATATTCGGATAATTGANCGGGCGATGAATCTNAAGNTTCTCGGTTTCCANCCATNTACCGTCTTGCCAGTATTTCCCTTTTTGAGTTATTTCGCGTATATTGATTTCCGGATTGAAATTAGTTGCGAAAGCTTTGCCATGATTTCCGGCGTTGCAGTCCACGATATCGAGGTATTCCATTTTTGAGAAATGATGTTTGGCTGCGTAAGCCACGAATACGGCAGATACACCCGGGTCGAAACCGCAACCGAGGATAGCGGTCAGTCCGGCTTTCTCAAATCTTTCGCGATAAGCCCATTGCCAGGAATATTCGAAGTGAGCTTCATCCTTCGGCTCATAATTGGCAGTGTCCAGATAATTGACACCGCATTGAAGGCAAGCCTCCATTATAGTCAAATCTTGATAAGGAAGAGCCACGTTAATGCAGATATCCGGTTTGTGGCGATTGAAGAGTTCAACCAATTCTTCTACGGAATCGGCGTCCACACGATCGGTAACAATATTTTTTGCGCCCAATTTTTCTACTATTTTATCGCATTTCTCTTTAGTGCGGGATGCGAGCACGATTTCAGTGAACACATCAGGATTCTGGGCACATTTCGCTGCCACAACACTGCCGACACCGCCGGCTCCGATTATCAATACTTTTCCCATTATATTTTGTTTTTATGATTTTTTTGAAGTTGAAATTTTTGAATTTTTATAAAATTTTTATCAGGCGCGTGCCGTCAGATTCCTCTTTAATCTCCACGAATTGAGTGTCATCCGGAAGGAATCTTTCGATATTTTCGGGCCATTCTATGAAGCAGAGATTCCCGCTGTAGAGATAATCCTCAATCCCCATATCGAGAGCCTCGGCATCATCCCGGATTCTATAACAATCCAGGTGATAGATTGATTCCCCGGAGGCGTCTGAGAGATATTCATTCACCAAGGCAAAAGTCGGGGATGCGATATCGTCATCTTTCACTCCGAGTTGATGGCAAAGAGCAGAGATGAAAGTCGTTTTCCCTGCCCCCATCGGAGCGTTGAAAGCAAAAACTCTCTTGTCCCGGATGGCAGCGAGAAACTCTTTTGCCGCGCGGCTTAAATCTTCAATTCCCTTGACGCGAATTTCTGTCATTTCGTAGATTATATAAGATGGTGAGGAAGTTGAAATTTAATTTTTATTTTCTGCTGTATCGGAATTTCGGATTATTAATTCCGCAGCGTATTCAGCGGCAACCGAGGTGCCTAATTTGCGGCGCATCAGGCGATAGCCGTTGAGTTGCCATTCCCGTTTAGGCGAGGCTTGAAGAAGAGGGGAGAGTTCGCGGGATATATTTTCGACAGTGCATTTATGCACCAATAGCTCCGGCACTATTCTGTTGCCAACGATAAGATTGGGGAGACTGACATATTTTACTTTCAGCAATTTTTCCATCACTTTATACGACCATCGTTGACCGTTAGCCCTATAGCATACAACCTGGGGCGTGCCCACCAATGCTGTTTCGAGAGTGGCGGTGCCGCTCGTCACGAGGGCGGCTTTGGAATATTTCACCAATGTCATCGAAGCTCCGAACACCACCTGAAGCCCCGGGTCCTGAGCCACTTCGCGATAGAATACTTCCGGGATGGAGGAAGCGGCAGCCACGACATACTGGAATTCCGGATAACGCTTCGCGGCTTCAATCATCAGGGGGAGANTATTGANTATTTCCCCTTTTCGGCTTCNCGGNAGCNGGGCGATCATCGGTCGTTCGTCGGTCAAACCCTGACGCTCGCGGAAATGGCGCAGCGGAGCGATATGCCCCATTACATTGTCGATTTCCTGCACGGAAGGATTCCCTACGTATGTGATGTTTCTGTAATTATGTTTGTGATAGAAATTGACTTCAAAAGGGAGAATGGAATAGATATTCCGTATATATCTCTTAATTTTCTTGACGCGCCATTCTTTCCAAGCCCAGATTTTTGGGGAGATATAATAATCGGTCCGTATGCCGAGGGAATGAGCGTATTTTGCCAATTTCAGGTTGAAGCCCGGAAAATCCACTAAAATCAAGACGTCAGGACGCCATTGACGGAGAATCTCCTTGGCTTTTTTCAGATTTTTCATTATTGAGAAAATATTTCTCAACACTTCCGAGAAACCCATGACGTTAAGCTCTCGATAATGCAGGTCAGGCTCTACTCCGGAAGCGGCTGCCATTAAATCCCCACCGAAAAAACGCACCTCCAAATCAGGGCGTTGCTCCAGCAAAGCCTTGATTAAATAAGAGGCATGAAGATCTCCGGATGCCTCTCCGGCAATCAACATTATTTTATTCATATTCCACCATTGAAATTTCCAATGCCCGAAAAAAGCATAATATAGAACGTTAAAATGCGTTATAATAACAAAATTAACATTTTATTTTCAATCTTCATAATGCGCGCCCTCTTTTTTGCATTTCTTGCGCTTATCAGCGTTGTGATAATTCAGTCTTGTATCTCCGATGATTTCGAAACATCTTCAAATGTCAGATTGGAATTTTCGCGGGATACAGTGAATTTCGACACGGTTTTCACCGATTTGGGAACCCCTACCGCCCGTCTTAAGGTGTTTAATCGCGAGAAGAAAAGTGTCAATATTTCCTCAATAAAATTTGTGAATTCCGACACTTATTTTTCATTGAATGTAGATGGAGTGAGCGGTAAGGATTTTCATGATGTGGAGATTCGCGGAGGAGATTCAATTTTCATATTTATAGAATGTTACATTCCTGAAACTCTTGGGGATAAGCCATTCCGGATTGAAGATAAGTTGCAATTCCTGACCAACGGTTCGACGCAGGATGTGGTGGTCGAAGCATACGGTCAGAACGTAACGCGCCTTAAGAATCTGAAAGTTACCTCCGACATGACTTTGACGGATAATCGCCCGTATGTGATTTTTGATTCTTTAAAGATTGAAAAGGGAGCAACGCTCACCATCCGTCCCGGTGCGCAATTACTTTTCCATGATAAGGCATCTATGGTTGTGGAAGGGAAATTATTGGCACTCGGCGAAGCGGGCAAAATGATAGATATGCGTGGCGACCGAATCGACAATGTGTTGCCCGATGTCGGCTACGATATTCTTGCCGGTCAATGGAAAGGGATAAGGATAGATGCCGAATCATTCGGCAATGAGATGAGATATGTCAATATGCGTTCCACAAAAGAGGGTCTGCGTATTGATTCTTGCGGCATAACGGATAAATCTAAATTGCTATTGGTCAACTCGTGGCTCCACAATTCCGAAAGCACCGCTTTGAGTTCGAAGTATGCCAAAGTTGATGCCTACGGATGCGTCTTTTCGGAAACCGCAAATGCCGTAGTGAGCCTTTATGGCGGAGAACACACCTTCAATCAATGCACACTTTCCAACTATTATCTGTTTTCCGTCATATCCTCTCCGTTGCTTTGCGTCTATCATCTTTTTCCGGAAGATTTAGCGGATAATCCCTTGAATCCTTTGATGAAAGCAAAATTCCTCAATTGCATTTTATATGGCATTCCGGATGATATCAATTGCGGAGATCTGAAAGATTCCGAAGTATTTCTGGATTATTGTCTGTTAAAATCCAACGGCACTGATGATGACAATTTCCGGAATTGTCTGTGGGGTGAGAATCCGTTGTTTTATACCGTTCGGAGCGACTATTATTTCAACTATCGCCTTAAGCCTGAATCCCCTGCTATAGGCGCAGGAGACGGTGCATTCCTCGTGCCATTGGTAATGACGGATATGGATGGCAAGAATCGCAATAACCCACCCTCGTTAGGTGCATACGCTGAATAAATATAGAAAAAATCAGGATTAAAGATTATGATTCATCATTTCATTCCGTGGAGCGAGGCTATTCTGCCGCCACGTCAGACACTTGTGGAACTTCCCGGCAGGTTCGGGTTGCTCCATCAGTTGCCGCGTCCTGAAATAATATGGATTGATGAAACGCCTTCCACTCATCTGCTTCTGAAGGAGAAAACTTATAAAGATTTACGCGCCTATACCATGGTTTGTGCGCGCCGGCAGACAGCAGGCAGAGGTCAGCGCGGAAATTCATGGGAATCAGAAGATTATAAAAACTTAACATTTTCAATGCCTTTATATCCGGATTGGATAAAGCCGGCTGAGCAATTTGTGATTTCAGAATCCTTCGCGCTGTCAATAGTTGCTCTTCTTCAGGAGGAAGGGATTATGGCTAAAGTGAAGTGGCCAAACGATATTTATGTCGGGGAGGATAAAATTTGCGGTATACTGATTGAGCATGCTTTGGAAGGGGGCGAAATTAAGAGATCCATTTTGTCGGCTGGATTGAATGTGAATCAACTCAAGTTCACGAGCGATGCCCCCAATCCGGCAAGTATGCTTGGAGTTTTGAGAAGAGGTTTGCCCGAGATAAAAGAATTTGATTTAAATCGGTTGGCGATAAGATTATTGCAGATAATCCGCCAGATTGTGGAGGGGACCCGTAGTGCGGAAGGGCGCGAGGCTATACACTCAAAATACATGACATATCTTTTCAGAAATGACGGCAGTCCCCATCGTTATCGCGACAATAAGGCGGGTCAGGTATTTTCGGGGATTATAAAGGATGTTTATGCCGACGGCAGATTGTTGATGAAGATTATTGAAGTGGAGCATTCAGACTCTCCATCCGGCAAATTGCGTCGGGACGCTGTTGAATTGAAATCCGGGATAGATAAATTGTATTATTTCAAAGAGGTTTCACACTTGCCTGATGATAAATTAAGTGTCGGATATGCAGCCGGAATTTGAATATTAAGTTTGTAATATGCTATAATGAAGAACCATAACTTGCATAGGTATAGTTTATAAATAACTATGGGTAGTATATTTATGTGGATAAAATAAATTTTAGATATTAAAAAATGAAATTAATCCTTGCCATATAAAATTATTAAAACAAATAATCCGATATGAAAAAATCCTCTGAATTGCTTGAAGAGAATTTTAATAATCTCTTACTGTCTGAAAAAAAGAGACCCTAAAATNTGNAAACAAAACTATTGANTTGCAGTATATAAAGTATGTGAAAATCCGGTTAACGGTGATTAAAAAGAGGTATTACTAATGTTGTCGGGTATGTATTATGCATACATGGAATATTTAGTACTTATAGACTTTTATACGCTATTTGACCCTGTGATTTTTTATATTTTCTCTCATTCTATACATAAAATTTGAAAGAAAGTGAAAAATTATTAAAAAATGTTGCATATTACAAAATTTATTATTTATTTTACGGGTGAAGAATTTATCAATATTAACCCTAACAATTCCACTATTATGAAAAAGACATTTTTAATATTATTATTGGGTGTTATCCCAAATGTGTTAAGTGCGCAAAGTTTAGATACGGAGCAATCCAAATTTTATATCGTAGGTGATTTCAATGAATGGAAGTTGCCAAATGAAGAAAACGACAATGATGCATTGCAAATGGTTCAGACCGGTAACGTTGAATACGAAACTTCATTTCATATAAATAAAAATGGGGAAAGCTTTTTAATATATGACTTAACAAATAAAGAATGTCTAATTCCGGATTTTGATTATACAAGGTATGAGTGTATTCCGAAGATTAATTATATTAAAGAAGATACTAAATATGCTGCCGGTCCACTGATGGTGGAAAAAGATTTAAATATACAATCTGGTTTTGAGCCTATTTATGATTCAGAAGAGGGAGAGCTAACAATTTCATTGGATCTTAATTCTTATACCTACGAAATAAAGGGACTTTTCATCAACAACCCATATAAGCAAATAGCTAAATCTGAGTTTGAAGGTTCTTTATATCCGCCTGTAATGTATGGCACTTTTATAATCGGAGATTTTAATAACTGGGAACTCCCCGATGAGGTTTCATTGAATGGTTCGATTCCTATGAGGCGGAACTACCATAGTGAGGATTATATGGGAAGCGGAATGGCTTGGCATAACTTATCAGCGAATGAGATAGATGGAAAATTTGCCTTTTATGAATTTCCCGATATCTTTTATGGGTTAAGGAAAAATATCAGTGTGCAATATTTTGATTCTCCTTATATTGAAAATCTTATACTTAATTCCTCTTGTTCTTTAGGATTCGCAAAAAATTTGTCAGAAATAAATCCATTTGAAATCAAAAGTAAAGTGTCTGATGAATGTTCGATTGTATTATTGGATATGGTAAAGGCATCATTTGAGAATATCTTATTGGAAGAGAGTAAGGATAAGTCTCCGGCTGAAATCAAGAATATAGATAACTCGGAATCAGATGGAGCTTCTGAATACTATTCATTAACCGGATTTAAACTTGAGAAACCCGTAAAAGGCATACTTATAAAAAAACAAAATGGAAAATTCAATAAGGTAATAATTAAATAAATTGCATAATTATTAAATTTCTCGAAAAGAAAGGTATGATTTTATAATATAAGTCATACCTTTTTGTTGTATGGTGGTTGAATAGAGTTAAGTGCGAGTGTCAGTAACCCCCTTTTGCGTATCTTAATCCGAAGAATAGGTGTGGAGTGGGTTTTCCCATTTGAAAGTTGAATTATGCCGGAATTTGAATATTAACGTTTTTTTGATTAAATTTGCAATGAAAAATAAAACGCTTTAATCCGAAACGGTAAAAAGTTTGTTATATAGGTAAAAAACAATAAAATAATCCAAAATACATTTATAACCCATTAAATAATTTAATCTCAATTATGGCAGAATTAAATTTGGCTCAGTATGGTATTAAGGATGTGAAAAAAATTATTCACAACCCTTCTTACGATGAACTCTTCAAAGATGAAACCAATCCCGCGCTCGAAGGATACGAAAAAGGTATTCAGACAGATTTGGGAGCAGTAGACGTAATGACCGGAATTTACACAGGTCGTTCACCTAAGGATAAATACTTGGTGAAAGATGAAGTTACGGAAGATACTGTATGGTGGACAACTGATGAATATAAAAACGACAACAAGCCGATTTCAACAGAAGTTTGGGATCACCTCCGTGAAAAAGCAGTAAAAGAACTTTCCGACAAGACTCTTTATGTTGTAGACGTATTCTGTGGCGCTAACCCTGCTACCCGCCTTGCTGTGCGCTTCATCATGGAAGTTGCATGGCAAGCACACTTCGTTACCAACATGTTTATCCGTCCTTCTGAAGAAGAACTTAAGGATTTCAACCCCGACTTCGTCGTGTTCAACGCTTCTAAAGCGAAAGTAGAAAACTATAAGGAGCTCGGTCTGCACTCTGAGACTGTAGTGGCATTCAACATCAAAGAACGTCAACAGGTTATCCTTAACACATGGTATGGAGGCGAAATGAAGAAAGGTATGTTCTCGATGATGAACTACTTCAATCCTCTTCGCGGCATCGCTTCCATGCACTGCTCTGCAAACACAAACATGGATGAAACTTCCACTGCAATTTTCTTTGGTTTGTCAGGCACAGGCAAGACTACACTTTCAACCGACCCGAAACGTAAACTCATCGGCGACGACGAACACGGCTGGGACGACGAAGGTGTCTTTAATTATGAAGGTGGCTGCTATGCAAAGGTTATCAACCTTTCCAAGGAGAACGAGCCCGACATTTACGGTGCTATCAAACGCGATGCTCNTCTTGAGAACGNAACTGTAGAAGCTGACGGCACTCCTGACTTCNCAGATAAGAGNGTAACAGAAAACACCCGNGNNTCTTATCNTATCTATCANANCGAAAACANCNTTAAACCCGTAAGCAAAGGTCCCGCTGCAAAGCAGGTTATCTTCCTTTCAGCTGACGCATTCGGTGTGCTTCCTCCCGTTGCAATACTTAACGATGAGCAGGCTCAATACTACTTCCTTTCCGGCTTCACTGCAAAACTTGCCGGCACTGAACGTGGCATCACCGAGCCGACTCCGACATTCTCCGCATGCTTCGGACAGGCATTCCTTTCACTCCACCCCACAAAATATGCCGAAGAACTCGTGAAGAAGATGAAAGCCAACGGTGCGAAAGCATATTTGGTCAACACAGGTTGGAACGGCACAGGCAAGCGTATTTCAATTCCTGACACGCGCGGCATCATCGATGATATTCTGAACGGTGATATCGAGAAAGCTCCTACGAAAGTTCTGCCCTATTTCGACTTCGTGATTCCGACAGAGCTTCCCGGCGTAAACAGTGCAATTCTTGATCCGCGCGACACATACGCAGACCCGAAGGAATGGGATGAAAAGGCCAAGAAGCTTGCCGAAATGTTTATCCAGAACTTCAAGAAGTTTGAGACAAACGCCACAGGTAAAGCTCTCGCAGCAGCAGGTCCTCACATTTGATTTATAAAGGAATTATAGATAAAGATATTCGCGAGCCGTTGCGGTTCGCGAATATTTTTTTGCGTATGGGTATGTATTGTGGGGGTTGCGCTCGATGTTACACGCACCGGCATAGCCGATACGTGCCTACACTATTAGGCACGCGATGCGTGCCCGGGATATGTGCAACCTCTCCGAGGCTGGGATATGTTGGTGTACGGCGTCCCCGGCATGCTCCACGATGTTTCGCTTATGCCGGGGTTCGGCATGTTAAGGCTCTCCGAGCCTTCTCCGACTATCCGGATTTTATATTTGGGGTTAGGGATGCGGCGCGCGGAGCGTGCCGGATATATTAGGCACGTATCGGATATTCGGCATAGCCGAATATCCGGTGCGTGTATCCCGCAGGGAAGCCCATACCTAACCTACGGTGCGCGTAGCGTATCGCACATACCGGCACGCGATGCGTGCCGAATTGGTATTTGATAAGGGAATAAATTTTTTATATAAACTTTAACGTTAATAATTTGGTTATGATGATATGGTGTTGTATATTTGTAATCTAAATGATATCATTATGGATTTAGCATTTGAAAAAAGAGCACATGTTTTTCGTCTTCCGACATACCTGTTAGATAAACTGAAGGAATTGGCAGCAAACGATCGCAGAAGTCTGAATAATTACGTTGAAGGGATTCTTTTGGATGCAGTTTATAAGGAACCAAATGAAGTTACCAAAACTGCCTTCGAGGAAGCAAAAGCTGGTAAACTGGAGGGTCCCATTGACACTTCAAGCGTAGATGCCATGCTAAACTCTATGGGGTTATGAAGGAACTGCGGTACACAAGTCAATTCAAAAAAGATTTAAAGAGATATCTCCATCAGCCCAAAAAATTAAAAGCATTACAGGAAGTACTCGAAATGCTTAAAAGGGAGATTCCTCTTCCGGAGAAATATCGCCTTCATTCATTGAGAGGGGAATATTCCGGTTCGTTTGAATGTCATATAGAAGGTGATTTTCTTTTGATATGGTATGACGAATTGGATAATTCAATCGCACTTTTTCGTCTTGGTTCACATTCCGAATTATTCAAAAAATAATAATTAGAAGGGGTTATACCTATCCGATCGCTACGCGATCATATATCCATGTTCGATGCGCTACGCGCACCGGATGTGGATGGGGGTGATACGCTCCATATTACACGCAACGGCATAGCCGAGACGTGCCTAATAAATCAGGAGAATAATTATTTTATTATTATGGATATTTTATTAATTTTGTAAAAAATACTAACATCATAAATCTTTTTATCAAAAATGAAATTTCTTAATTTTAAATGGTCGGCACTCGCAGCTATCTTATCAATCGGAATGCTCGCAAGTTGCTCTGACAAAGACAATGAACCCACAGACGGTGGTTCGGAAAATGATGGACAGGATCAGGAGCAACCGACTCCCGGCACACCATCCACCGGAACTGACGATGATGTCACTCCCGCTCAAGTAGATAAATTTACTCCCGAGCAGAGCAAGGAATATCTCCAAAACACAGCCACCAATTTCCTCAATCAATTCAAACCGGCAGATCAAAAATCACTGATAGATTTAACTGCATATTTTATCGATACATACGGTGATCTTGAATTTCCTGATGACATTGATTTTGAAACGCGTTCAAAGGGTAATAATGCACCCCTGGCATATATGAAGGCTTTAAACCGTGCCGCAAAGGGTGATGTTACAGCAATTACCCGTGCCGCATCTACATTCAACTACTATGTGAATTTCGGTAAGCTTACCGGCATTTATGAACCTAACAGATCACGCGGCGAATGGGTTAGAACCGGCAGTTCCAACAATATTGTGCTTAAATTCTCTAATCAAAACGGACAACCCGTAGAAGTTACGGTTTCTCAAAGCGGAGGAACATCCGACTATACTTATTCTTTCACTGACGAGTGGTATGACTATTGGAGCGACGAGACTTATAGAGATCATTATAATTACTATCTTTCTATTCCCAAGAAAATCATTGCAATTCTCAAAGAGAATGGAAAAGAATTGGTTAACACCGAAGTTAACTCCAACATCAATGTGAATGGCCATTCCTTCACTGCCGATATCACCGGAAAAATGATGAATATCGACATCCAAAGCAAGATTAACGGCACTGACTCCAAAGTTGAAGCAAACACCCAATTCTCAGTCAATGGCAAGCAACTCGGTTCAGTTTACGCGGTAATAAACGGCAGCAACCTCTGCAATAAGGATAAATATGAATCTATGGCTGAAATAGAGGATGAAGATGAATTTGACAGAGAGGTGAGAAAAATGTTCAAATCCGGCTCCTGCAATGTGGATGTCATGGGTAATGTACAGGTAGACGGCAAATTTGCAATTTACCAAGGCATGGGCAACGATTTAGGTTGTTTTGACAATTATGACTACAACAGCAAAACTTCTGCCGAAAGTGCTTGTCAGTCTGCTTGCAATAACCTTAATAAGAATTTAAACGTTCAAATGCGCTATAAGAAGACAAATACAGTGCAAGGAACATTTATTTTCCAACCCAAGTATAATGATTATGGTTACTATGATTATTATAGGGATTCTTATTACAATAATTGGGAGTATTATGCATCTCCTGTGCTTAAATTCCCTGACGGAACAACCTACGAAGTTGAAAGCTATTTTGAAGGTTTCAGCAATGTCGTCAACAAATGGGAAGTCCTGATTGAAGATTACGAAAACATTTGGGATAGAGCTTTCAGATATTAATAATGTCTTTTGGAGCAGATTTAAATAAAAATGGAAAGACAGTGCATTTTTGTGCTGTCTTTCCACTTTTTATCTGTATACTTCTAAATTCATTGAAGCTGAATGCAACTAATAGTAATGATTCCATCGCAACTATTCTGCCTGAAATTGAAATCTTTGAGCAAGGAAAATCTCAGTTTAAACGGAATGAAGATGGCTCCGTAGAGATGAACGCTTCAGAGATTAATAAACTTTCGCGTAGTTTCGGTGAAGCAGATATGTTAGGGCAGATTCGTCAGCTTTCCAACGTAAACACCTCCAGCGATTACTCTTCCGGAATGGTGATTGACGGAAATGACCCCACTCAAATTCAGTATTTTATTTCTTCTGCCCCCGTCATATATCCTTACAGATTCGGAGGTATATTTTCAACTTTCAATACTNCTCACTTTTCCAAAATGACTTTCNGGCGTCNAGCCGAAGNCGATGCTTTGCCCAGATNGGGNAGCAGTTTTGTATTCTCCCCTGACAACTATTACAAAAAAGGAGTGAAAGGAATTGTCAATGTCGGTATGTTGGCATCCTCAGCTACCATCAAAGCAGGTGTTGCCGACAAACTTTCCATTATATTGTCGGGAAGAATCTCTTATATCGACCAATTGTATTCAAAATTATTGAAATTTCAGTCAAGCGCCTTGACTTATCAATTCTTCGACATAAATGCGGGATTGAATTATAAGATAACGGCAAAAGATATTATAAGCGCAGATTTTTTTACAACCAATGATAAACTGAGATATGATGATTCCAATTATAACATGAATACTGCTATTAATTGGAGGAACACCGTTTTCAATCTTAAATATATCCATGATTTTCCGCTCAAAATTTCAGCTGCCGTCTACTATTCCGGCTTTTCCAATGTGTTAAACCTCGGAATGTCTCAAATTGCACTCCACGCTCCTACATCCTTTAAATCAATAGGGGTTCGGTTTAAGATAGGGAAAGAACGCCTGAGCAAGGTTATTGATGCGTGGGAAGCGGGTCTATATACCACCTTTGATAAGGGAGAGNCTCAAAGTGCAGAGNTATTGATTTCAGACTCATCTTCCGGAAATATCGNAAACAAATCATATCCTCTTACTCAAAAGATAGTGACNTCCTCNATCTTCGGCATGTCTAACTTTCGTCTTGTACCCGGCAAACTGAATTTAAAGACGGAAGCATCCATCGGAATCTATAACTGTAAGACTTTGACAAAGAGTGATTATAACAGCATTTTCGTTTCTCCGAGGTTATCCCTTAATTTCAAAATTCCGGAGGGTCATATAAATTTTGGCACTTCTTGGCTCACTCAACCCATTCATCAGGTGGGATTTTCAGAATTGGGACTCGCCTCAAATTTCTGGATAGGAGCATGCCATGAAGCTCCTATGCAAAAGTCTTTTGGTTTCAATTCTTCGTTTAAACGCAGACTCCCTTTTTTGAATTTAGATTTGGAGATTTCAGCATATTGGAAATGGGTGGAGAATCAACCGGAATATTCCGGGCAAATTATTGAAGTTATAGAATTAAATTATAACCCTTTCTCCAAGTTGATTATATCTGATGGGTATAATTATGGATTCGGAATAACATTATCTAAAAATATAGGATTTATTACCGGAGAAATTAATTATAGTTTCGGCGATGGAAAGCGTCATATAAAATCGAAACCAAAAGATACATGGAATGCTCTAATGGCTGAGGGACATAACTTTAAAGCCGGATTGACATGGCATGAGGGAAAACATTGGGAAGNCTATGCCTCTTTCAGATTGTCTTCCGNCAGACGGNATACACCCGTGGCGTCTCTATATGCAATCGGAGGGAATATCGCAATGGAGTATGGGAAAAGAAATTCAGCCAGACTTCCTCTTTATCAACGACTCGACTTGGGCGGAACTTACTATTTCACTTCCGGGAAGAAACATCCTCTTAAGCATCTCATCAATCTATCCCTCATCAATGCTTACGGTCATAAAAATGTTGAAATGCAATATTTTATATTAAGTTCTGCCGATGGCTCCTATCACTTAAAAAAATCTTATTCCCTTTATAGATTCCTTCCCTCCTTGAGTTATTCAATTGAATTTTAATGAAGATAATTATTCACATATTTTTCACTTTTTTTCTCGGTGTGATTCTGATTTCATGTGAATCAGAGCCGGAGATTCAGCCGGAATTGCCGGTTATAGAGGGCTCATTCAACAGTGACGGATATCCGGTGATTACCTTCTCAAAGTCGGTGTCACCCGGTATTGATGGCGATCTTGCGTCTGCTATGATAAATTGGGGTAAAGTGACAATATCGGATGGTGAAAAGGAGGTTATCCTTACAGGAAGAAAAGATAATCGCTATCTCCCCCCGTTTATTTATACCACCGTAAAGATGACCGGAATACCCGGGAAGACCTACACCATTAATGCGAGTTTTAAGGATTTTAAAGCATCTGCCAGTGCGCGAATGCCTTATCCCACACCGATTGACAGCCTTGTCGTAAAACCTACTTCAGTAGATTCTCTTTATTCAGCCACTTTACATTTCACTTCTCCTCCCGACGTGCCGGCATATTACTATATTACGCTGCGTAGAATTGGCGAAGATGCGCGGTTAAGCCCCGCCCTGATGGGAAATATTCAAGTTCTCGAAGCCGGCAAACATTGTTCGATGCAGGTTCTGGGACCCAAGATAAAGATTGATGATACTATTTATGTAAGCAATTTCAAGAAAGGTTCAGTTTGGGAGGTTCGATTAAATCGTGTAGAAAAGGATGTATATGAGTTTTGGAAGGCTTACGATAACATGATAATGTTTTCAACATCCCCGTTGGTTTCTACCAACGAATCCTTGCCGACTAATATTTCAGGAGGGTTAGGGGTTTGGTCACCTCAAGGTTCATCGGTTATAATTTTGGATTTAAACAAGATAAAGTGATAATAGAGGGGTAAGGTGCCGGTGATTACGCGATCATATATCCATGTTCGATGCGCTACGCGCACCGGATGTGGATGGGGGTGATACGCTCCATATTACACGCAACGGCATAGCCGATACGTGCCTACACTATTAGGCACGCGTTGCGTGCCAAAAGGCTCGGAGAGCCTTAACATGCCGAACCCCAGCATAAGCGAAACATAGTGAAGCGTGCTGGGGTAGAGTCTCCAACACATAACCCAGCCTCGGAGAGGTTGCACATACCGGCGTGCTCGCTTAGCGAAGCGGCGAGATTAATTTATATTTTTAGGCGCGTTTTTACAAAAAATAAGACAAAAGATTAGGAAAAATCCATTTTTTATTCTTAATTTGCGATTGAAATTTGAATTTTTCAATAAATTTCATAAAATTGAGTAGAATATTGCTCAAATATTTTCAAACCTGAATAATAATTAAAACACGTATCAATATGAAAAAACTTTTACTCGGAATTGCCATCGCGGCATCTGCATTATCGGTTAATGCACAAGATTTCACTGACTATTTTAAAGTTGTCTATAACGGTAAGGAGGTAGCTAACGGCGAAACCCTCTATATTCTTCCCACCAACAAGCCGACCGCCACTACTTCTTCATATTTCCCGGATATTTATTTGCAGAATCTCGAAGAGGATCCGCGTCAGGTTCAGNGTTCANTCCTTTTCGTTAATCCGACTGTTTCATNCTATTATGAACATCAGGATGACGAAAACTATCCCTATGGTTTCCCCAGTTTATGCTTTGCAGGGGGCTTGGCGGAGAATCTGACAACTCCCGCCAACAGCTGCCTGACTGAATCTCCCGGACTTAACGCCGGAAGTGGTGCTGTGATTGTCCCCGAAGCCGGCAAAAACACTTTTGAATGGCAAATTCACCTTGAAGATGCATTTGATAGCGCCAAGACTGAGATGAAGCTTGTGATGTATGCCCAGGATGATTATGGCGTTTACGGTCAGGATTGCTCTGATGCCTTCACTGTTTACCTCGTATTCTCCACCACTGATGCAAGCGTAAGCAACGTGGGTGTCGACCTGTCGGCTCCTGCAGAATATTACGACCTTCAGGGACGCAAGGTCCTCAATCCTGCAAAAGGACTATATATCGTGAAGCAAAACGGTAAAGTTCAAAAGAGTCTTATCCGTTAATCAGCCATCTGAACATTCGAACTCAACTAAGAAAAACACACATTCCGGAGTGGGAAAATTTTACTTTGGTCTGCCCGCTCCGGAAAATATACCTTAATTCTAATAATGGAAAAGATTGATAATCTCGACCGCAAGATTCTTAACATCATAATGCGGAATGCGCGCAAGCCGTCGAAGGAAATCGCGGAGGTTTGTGATGTCAGTCGCGCCGCCATCCATCAGAGAATTGCGCGTCTGATAGATTTGGGGGTAATCACGGGCTCCGGATATATAGTAGACCCCAAATTGCTCGGGTTCAACACCTGCACATACGTAGGAGTGAAACTCGAACGCGGTTCTCTTTACAGGGAGGTTTTGAGAGAACTGGAGGAGATTCCCGAAGTTGTGGAATGTCATTTCACCACGGGTCCCTATTCAATGCTTGTAAAGGTTTATGCTACGGATACGTCTCATCTGATGCAGCTGCTCAACGACAGGATTCAGCATATCACCGGCGTGACAGAAACGGAAACTTTAATTTCACTTGAGCAAAGTCTTAATAGACAAATACAAATCCCGCTCGTGCAGGGAAAGAAAAAATGAATAAAAAGATTCTATATCCCATATTGGCTGCGCTGCTCACGGCAGTCGTAGCCTTTGTTTTTTTTGCCCCTGATGATTTTAGAGGCAATGTGCTTCAACAGCATGACATAATGCAGGGACTTGCCAACGGGCAGGAGGTGCAGCAATATGAGCAGCAGACGGGGCATGCCGCCCGCTGGACAAACTCCTTGTTTTCCGGAATGCCGACATTCCAGATTTCACCTACCTACACTGCCAACGGCATGATGGGATGGATTTTCAGTGTCTATACCTTATGGCTACCCTCTCCCGCCAATCTGCTTTTCGCGATGATGCTCGGTTTCTTCATTATGTGCCTCTGTATGAAGATGAGATGGCAGGAAGCCTTGTTTGGCGCGATTGCATGGGGCTTCTCTTCTTACTTCATCATAATCATCGGGGCAGGTCATATATGGAAATTTGTCACTTTGGCTTATATACCGCCAACTATAGGAGGGCTGGCATTGCTTTATCGGGGAAAATATCTGGGGGGCTCGGCTTTGACCGCCCTCTTCGCAGCCCTGCAATTGCAGAGTAATCATCCGCAGATGACCTATTACTTCTGCTTCCTCATTCTCTTCATGGTCATTGCGTGGGGAGTGATACTCCGGTGTGAAAAGAGATTTCGTCAGTGGTGGATCGCTACGGGATGTGCCGTAGGAGTCGCCATATTGGCTGTCGCCGCCAATTCGGCGAGCCTTTATAACAGTTATGAGTATGCCAAGGAGACCGTAAGAGGTAAATCCACCGAGTTGGTGACTCCTCAAGACGCGGCAGGTGTAAACTCCGGTATGGACAGGGAAGCCATTACCGCCTGGAGTTATGGACAGGATGAAACTTTAACCTTGCTCATACCCAATGTCAAGGGAGGGGCGACAATCAAACCCGTCGGAGGCTCCAATTCGCTTCTTTCCGTCGGCGCAACCGACGAGGCTCTGTCGGCATATCTTTCGCAGGGAGAGCAACAGTTTGTTGACTCTTTTCCGCAATATTTCGGCAATCAGCCAATGACTAACGGTCCGGTCTATGTCGGAGCAGTGGTTTTATTGTTGGCTATTTTAGGGTTGTTTGTGATAGACGGTCCGAAATATTCTCCGATGAAATGGGCGCTTTTTGCCGGAGCTGTGTTCTCCATGTTCCTTTCGTGGGGTCATAATTTCTCATGGCTCACCGACCTCTTTATTGACTATATGCCGGGGTATAATAAATTCCGGGCGGTGTCAAGTATTCTGGTGGTGATGGAATTCTGCATTCCGTTATTAGCTACCATGTGCGTCATCAAGATGGTGCGCACACCCGATTTCTTCGTAAAATATAAATGGCAATTCTACACTGTCTTCGGGCTTGGAGCGGCTGTATGTCTGATTGGATGGATTTCCCCGTCGGTGTTCGGTCAGCCGTTCTCACAATCGGAGATAAATGAGCTCAACAACATGGGGGCATTTTCCAATCCTTCATACGCCAATGTGCTGCAAGTTGTGCGCGATGCACGTCTCGGACTTGTCAGTGCCGACTCCGGACGCTCTTTTGCCTTTATATTGGCAGGCTTTCTGCTGATCTGGTTATATATTAAAGGTGTTTTCAAACAATCCACATTATTTGTGGGAGCTTTGACAGCTCTGGTGCTGATAGACCTCTTCTCGGTAAATAAACGATATGTGAATTCCGACAATTTCGTTGAACCGATGGAAGCGCAAGGATTCACGATGACTGATGCTGACAGGAAAATATTGGAAGACACCACCGATTATCGCGTGGCAGACTTCCAGGATTTCAACGGCGCCCGTTCCTCTTATTTCCATAAGACCATAGGAGGTTATCACGCCGCCAAACTCACCCGCTACAACGACTTATTGTCGCGTCAATTAGCTCCGGCTGTCAGCCGCAGCTTGCAAAAGGCTCATGATAATGCCGAGAGATTAAGCGCTCTCTACAATGATTCCACCTTGACTCAGGAGCAGGCGGATTCTATTGATTCACGACTCTTTGCCGATGTCAATGAGCCGGTGTTTAACATGTTGAACACCAGATATTACATGTATGGCGATTATGCCGAATATAATCCTCATGCGTTGGGCAACGCATGGTTTGTGGATAAAATCAGGTATGTTGATTCCGCAAATGCCGAAATGGATGCGCTCTCATCACTTGACCCGGCTGTAGAAGCGGTAGCGGATATCAGATACAAAACTGTGCTGGGAGAGAGTGTAGCAAATCCCGGAGGTTCCACAATTCGGTTGACATCATACGCTCCTGATAAGCTCACCTATGCGTCCGATTCAAAGTCCGGCGGCATTGCAGTCTTTTCAGAGATATTTTTCCCGTGGGGCTGGACTGCAACTATCAACGGGGAGAAGACCCCTATCGCGTGTGTCGACTATACTCTCAGAGCGATTCGTGTGCCGGCAGGTCAAAATGAGATAGTGTTTGAATTTGCTCCCAAGTCGCTGAAAATCACCAACGCCATCGGCGTTATTGCCGTGAGTCTGATATTCCTTTTGTGCATAGCGGCAATAATCGGCTGGTATTTCAAACTGCGCAAACAGGGTGAAAACTCCTGAGAGTGAGAGATGTCTATATTGAATAAATACAGGCGCTGGAGGCATTCCCGGGGGTTTGGCATCCACAGTCCGTTTGCTTACCGGATTGTGAAGGAAGCGTTATATCCTCAACGCGGGTATCAATATTATGCCGAACTGACTCCGGCATTATCCGACCCTATGGATGCAATGGCTTACAGGCTGAAAGTGTTGCTCCGGAGTCTTGGTTATGGTGTTGAGATATTGCGATATGACAGGGAAATCCCTTGTCGTGTCGCTCCTCATAAAGCCCTGTTATTAATCCGCCCGACCCTTAAAAAGCGCGGGGAGATGATAAAAAAGCTCGAGACGAGTGGCAAGGGGTTGGTGATTGAAGGGAGGAAATACTTATTGATTGTCTCACGCGACGAAATGGCTTTTACATATTATGACCTACTATAATTTGCCGCTTCAAGGATATGTTGACGATTATGCGGCATATCTCCGGCTTCAGCGCGGTCTGTCGGAGAATACCGTGGAGTCTTATCTTCGTGATTTGACTCATCTTTTCAATTATCTTCCGGAGAATATAAAAACAGGTGAGATAGATACTCTGCTTCTGCATGAGTTTATGGCTTCTCTTCATGATTTGGGTTTGGCACCGACATCACAGGCGCGGATGGTGGCTGCGCTCAAATCTTTTTTTCATTATCTACGTTCAGAAAAGGTGATTGAAGAGGATCCCGCGCTTTTGTTGGAGTCGCCGAAAGTCGGCAAAAGTTTGCCGGATGTCTTGAGCGTGGAGGAGATAGATGCGATGATAGCGGCGCTTCCGGCGGAAAAAGAGGAGTCGTTGAGAAATCGGGGAATAATAGAGATGTTATACGGGAGCGGGATGCGTGTGAGCGAATTGTGTAATTTGCGGTTGTCGAGAATTTCGCCTGAAGAGAGATTGGTGATAATTGATGGTAAAGGAGCCAAGCAGCGGATAGTTCCGATAAGCGATGTTGCGTCGGCGTGTATAGAGGAATATTTGCCGGAGCGTGCAAAATTACCGATAAAGCCGGGGGAGGATGATATCTTATTTTTAAATCGGCGGGGGAGCAGGTTGACGCGGGTGATGGTGTTTTACATTATCCGCAATCTTGCGATGGAAGCTGGGATAATGAAGCGGGTATCTCCTCACACGCTGCGCCATAGTTTTGCGACGCATTTGCTGGAGGGGGGTGCGAATTTGAGGGCGATACAGCAGATGTTGGGACATGAATCCATAGCCACGACCGAAATATATCTACATTTGGACGCAACGGCATTGCGCCGCGAGTTGCTCACGCATCATCCCCTGTATAGGAATAAGAATTAGTTTTATCCGATACGTGCCTACATTATTAGGCACGCGATGCGTGCCATGTTATACCTATCATATCGCACATGCGAGGCGGAGGGTGGGGAATGAAAAAAGGATGATTCGGGGAATCATCCTTTTATCGTTGCCTTACCAGGATTCGAACCTGGGCAGACAGAACCAAAAACTGTAGTGCTACCATTACACCATAAGGCAATCCTGAATTTCAGCGTCACAGGCTTTTTTCTATTAACCCTAAAACTGCCGTTTCGCTCGAAATCGATGCAAAATTAGAAATAATTTTTTATTTATGCAAATTTTTTCTTCTTATTCTGTAAAAATTTTTTCCTCCTTCCTTGATTCAATTTCTTATTCCCTGATACTTCACTTCTTGTTCTCCTTGAATCTGCATGCCACTTATTATCTATACATCCTTCACTCTTGAATTTCCTCCATTGGTATCATTTCCATTCGCGGATATTTATGAAATATATGAAATTGCCATCATGCCCGGATCCCTAAATTCGGTTTCCCCGGATTTATAAAGGGTTATGCGATAATACCTGTGAGAAGGTATGTGTAGTGATCGGATTGGTAATACCCCCTCCATTACAGTATGCCATGCCGAAAGATTATCCGAACCTTCTATTTTTATCCGGCTACCTTCAGCATCCGCATTTACCGCCAATATTTTCTTGCGTGTGAAGGGATTTCCTAATTTTAACGGTCTGGTTACACACCATATATCATCTTCTTCTGATTCGGAATTACTTTTTGTGCCAATCGTCAATATTCCGTCATAACCCCCTGAAATCAGATGCAAGAGATGTTTATACTCGTATGGAAGAGCGCTTATCATTATCCCTTCGCGAGATATGGTGCCGGTAGCCGCAGATATTGCCACGCAAATCTTTGCTGAGGGGGTTTCTCCGCGAAGAATCAGAATAAGGGAATCGGAATCGTAATCATGATATAAACCCTCTATATCTTCTTGAGTCAAATCTCTCTCCTCACCGGCGAGTAATGTATTGTTGGCAATCAACCCCTTTTTTAAGTTTTCAAAGGTGATAAATGATGAAATCTTCGATGAATTCAATAAAAAATCTATCCCTCTGGTAGAAATGAAATATATGCCCTCATCGCTATCGGCTATCGTGCCGGAGACTATCGGAGGGTGACCCAACCATTCTCCCAAGCTAAGATTGCCTGAAGTGTCAAGATTGAATTTCCGGATGCCGCAGCTGCAAAACAGAAGTCTTTTACGCGAAGAGAGCGCTAACACCTGTTTCCCCGGCAATTGAATGTAATTGCTGAAAAAGAGTCCGGTAGCAGAATCAGCACTATATATTCTGTCGGAAATATTGAGGATTTTCATATTCCCCTCTTCATCGGGAAATGATGCTTTCCCTCCGAAGAGCAATACCCTTCCGTCAACCCTCTTGATTCCGAGAGGGTTGAACCTTGCCAATTGATCCCATCGCGGAGTGTATTCTTTTGCGTTGGTGTCCGGATAAGTGAGCGTTGAGAGCCAGCGTGTCATGCCGCTGACAGGTGTTGAACTCACTCTTGACATTTTTCCGCTTGATGAGTATTTCTTATCATCAGCACCTGAAGGGATCATTGAAAAAATTTCTTTTTCGAGTGGAAATTGCAGAGTGTAATTCCTCGGTGAAAGCGTCAGATTTTCGGTATTTGCACTGCTGAATAACTTTGGAGGGGATTGGATAAAAATATTAAGATTTGGAAAAAGTTTCTCCCATTTCTGATGCGCGGATGGTATCTTGACATCGATTGTTATATTTTGCGGTAAAAGATTAAATCTGACTTTGAGAGTCAGAATGCCGTTCCACCAACCGAAATCTTCGATGACTGCGGAAAGTTCCGGCTTCGGTATGTCTGCAACCGCAATTGAGGAAGGAACATAAAAACTGTCGGTTTCATCGGTGCTGAATGCCGCGCATACTCTGACAGGCGACAGAAAAAATCCCGCATTCATCGCATCTTCTATATATTTCTGCAATTTCTCGTAGATTGTTTTTACTATCAATTTACGGTTAGAAAGCGACAGGGCTTCAGGATTGTCGCCGCGCAACCATTTTTCAATCAGAACGACAGAGATCTCTGAAGTGGAGGTCAGAGGTAGGCTGATGCTGACTGCGGGATAATTACCTGCCATTTGCGTGTAACCCGGCAGATGAGCGGGAGTCACGCCCAGACGCAATTCCGGCGATGCCGGGAGAGAGTCGGAGAATATCCAGTCAGGGGAGGATGTTGAAAAAATCAGAAATAGCAATTCTGAGGAATCGGCAAGGAGTGTTATGACATCCCCGGAAGGTATAAACCCTTTGATATCGCCGAACTGTTTTGTTGTGAATCCGGAGATATATTTTACCCCGGAGGAATCTTTGCAAGTATAACCCAATCTGCCGGCTGAGATGAAGAAATAATAATCGGATCCGGGGAGGGATTGAGGGGAATGGATTCCGATTAATTCGCTTCCGGAGGGGAAGGAGAGGGTCTCGTTTCTCTTTAATTCCGGTAGCAGGTCGGATCGGCTACCCATGATTTCGCCATCCTGACATTTTATATCCGGGAGGTCTGTCCGGGGCAGGAGAGGGAGAATTGCGGTTTTTATTTTTGCCATTGCATTGGTGTTTTTGATGCAAATATGTAATGACAAACGTGTGATGACGGCATAAAAATTGATAATTGAGAAAAAAGAGTTAACTTTGCATTATAAATGAAATTTATATGAATAAAGACTTTAAGAGAACACTAATCACATCGGCGTTGCCCTACGCAAATGGTCCGGTGCATATCGGTCACCTTGCCGGCGTCTACGTTCCGGCAGACATCTACGCGCGTTTCAAGCGCCTGAAGGGGGAGGAAGTGCTGTTTATAGGCGGAAGTGACGAACACGGAGTGCCCATCACAATCAAAGCCAAGGCAGAGGGTGTAACTCCTCAGGATATTGTCGACCGCTATCATAATATTATCAAAGATTCTTTCGCGGAATTGGGAATAACTTTTGATGTATATGGACGCACCACTTCGGAGACCCACCGCAAGACTGCTTCCGACTTCTTCCGTAAATTATATGAAAAGGGTGAGTTTATAGAAAAAACCTCAGAGCAATTATATGATGCCGAAGCCAATCAGTTTCTTGCCGACCGCTACGTGACGGGCACATGCCCTCATTGCGGCAATGAACATGCCTACGGCGACCAATGCGAGGCGTGCGGTTCGTCGTTAAACGCAACCGACCTGATTAACCCCCGCTCCGCCATCACCGGGAATACTCCCGTTTTGAAAGAGACCTCCCACTGGTATCTGCCGCTGGATAAATGGGAGCCGCGTCTGCGCAAATGGATTCTTGACGAGCATCAGGAATGGCGCAGCAATGTCTATGGTCAATGCAAATCATGGCTCGATATGGGATTGCAGCCGCGGGCGGTAAGCCGCGACTTGGACTGGGGCATTCCCGTGCCGGTAGAAGGTGCCGAAGGGAAAGTGCTGTATGTATGGTTTGACGCGCCTATCGGTTATATATCCAACACAATAGATTGTGTTGGGGATGATTGGGAAAAGTGGTGGAAAGATAAAGATACCCGCATGATTCACTTCATCGGTAAGGATAATATCGTGTTCCATTGCATCGTATTCCCCGCGATGTTGATGGCTGACGGCACATATAATCTTCCCGACAATGTGCCCGCCAATGAGTTCCTCAACCTGGAAGACAACAAAATCTCCACATCGCGCAATTATGCAGTGTGGCTTCATGAATATCTCCGGGAACTTCCCGGGCGTCAGGATGAATTGCGCTATGTGCTGACAGCCAATGCACCTGAAACAAAAGATAATAACTTCACATGGGCTGATTTCCAGCAGCGGGTGAACTCCGAACTTGTGGCGATACTCGGCAATTTTATAAACCGTGCCGTTGTGTTGACTCACAAATATTTCGGTGGAGTTGTGCCGGAGGCGGGTGAATTAAGTGATGTCGACAGGCAGCTCATTGCCGAATTTGAGGGATTGAAGAGGGAGATGACAGAGCAATTGGAGAGCTTCCGGTTCCGCGATGCGTTGCGCACCGCTATGGATATGGCGCGCGCCGGCAATAAATATCTGCAGGAGACAGAGCCATGGAAAGTGTCAAAGACAGATATGGAGCGCACGGGCACTATCCTGAATATCGCGTTGCAGGCATGTGCGAATTTGGCTATAGCTTTTGAGCCGTTCCTGCCGTTTATGACTGATAAGCTTCTGAAAATGCTCAATGGTGACAAGATTTCATGGGATATGCTCGGATGTTTCGATTTGATTCCTGCGGGTGCCAAGATCGGTGAGCCGGTGTTGCTATTTGAGAAGGTAGAAGACAGTGTGGTTGAATTCCAGCAGGAGAAACTGCGCAAGACTGTGGAGCAAAACCGATTGGCTGCGTGGACTCCGGAGCCGGTGAAGGCCAATGTGGAGTATGATGACTTTGCCAAGCTTGATATTCGTGTAGGCAAGGTGTTGGAATGCTCCAATGTGCCTAAATCGAAGAAACTGCTTGAATTTAAGATAGATGACGGCATGGGTGGCAGAACTATATTGAGCGGCATCGCGGCGTATTACAAGCCTGAAGACTTGATAGGGAAGGAGGTTTGCTTCATCGCGAATTTCCCGCCGAGAAAGATGATGGGTCGCGAGTCGCAGGGAATGATAATGTCAGCGGTGAATGCCGACGGCAGTCTGACGGTGATTGGTCCGCAAGGGGAAGTGAAGCCCGGTGCGGTTGTAGGATGATTTTTCTCGCCGCTTCGCTAAGCGAGCACGCCACCAAGGCCAACAAGGAGAATTAAAAATAAATTTTTTAAAAAAATTTGTNTGAATTAANAAAAAGTTATAACTTTGTATCCGCTTTGAGGGACGACCTCGGGCGGATATAAAAAATCGGGGTGTAGCTCAGTAGGTTTAGAGTACGCGTCTGGGGGGCGTGAGGTCGCAAGTTCGAATCTTGTCACCCCGACAAAAAAGCTTTCGGAATTCCGAAAGCTTTTTTTTGTATCCCCCGGCTACTCCGATACGTGCCTACATTATTAGGCACGCGATGCGTGCCGGAGAGGTTGCACATACCGGTGCGCGTAGCGTATCGTATATATTCGCGCATATAGAGGTATATTAGGGGAAAGGGATTTTTTGATTTTTTAATATAATTTTAATATGGAATTGGGAAGAATTATGTAAATTTGCAAATCATTTAATATTAATCATCTATAATGATTGTGTAACTAACGTAAATATCGTGCTAATGATTCACAATATAATTCTTATAACTTAGTGTAGACCGATATCTAACAATCTAAAAAAAGCAAAATTAATCAAACTAAATATACATATATGAAAAAATTTTTACTTTCACTCGTGGCGATTGTCCTGACCATGGTGGGAGCCAATGCTAAGACTGCTTTGTTTTATGCCACGGCATCGCCAACTGTTACGGCAGACGCTTCGGAGCAACTGACAGGCACTGTTGCCGGGCAGGCATTTTCGACTGGTGGAGTTAATCTTAAATTTACAAAGGTTAATGCCAGCAATTCTCAGGTAAATAGTAATTTGGTCAGATTCTACGCAAATGATCTGATCACGATTACACCCGCTAATTCTGGAGATGTAATTAAGAAAATTACTATTGCATGTTCAACTACTTCTTATACAAAATTGGCATTGAACTCTCCTTCATCCGGTCTTTCAACTGCCGGTACTACTGTTACCTTTACTTCAGTTGAAGGTGTTGCGGAAGTTGTGTTAAAAGCAACTGCTCAATCCCGTTTCTCTTATGTGCTTGTAGAATATGCTTCTTCGGCTACTCCGGTTGAGATAAATGTGCCGACGGAGACGGTCAATGTGGCGAAAGATGCGACTGTAACTTTGGATAATATTTCCTGGACTCCAAATAATGTTCCTGCAGCCGAACTTAACTTTGAACTTACTGAGGCAACTTCAGCCACAGGGCTTGATTATAAATGGAATGATGAGGACGGAAACCTGACTCTCACCGGAAAAACAGTAGGTGATTACAAAGTCAAGGTTTATGTTGATAGTGAAATCCAGTCAGTAAAATATAAAGGTGAAGCATATTTTAACGTTCATGTATATGACCCCGCTGACAATACTCTTAAGATTACTGTTGACGGCTTGACTGACGGTGTTTACACATTGGTAGAAGGTGATAGCTTCACTCCTGCAGTTACAGTTACGAATGCTAATGCCACCGGTTTGGATTATGCCCTATCTTTTGACGGAGTTGGACTTACAATTAGTGATGATGGAAAAACCATTACCGCAGATATTCCTTCCGATGACCCATATACTGTTACTGTAATTGCTTCCGGCACTATTAACGGAAAAACTGTAACAGAAACCGCAACTTTCTATGTTAAGGTGACTGAAAAACCGCAGGCTCGTGTTTTCCAAAAGTTAACCAGCTTGGATGATATAGAGGAAGGTGCTGATGTGTTGATAGTTTGCGAAAGCAAAAATGATGCCCTTGGCAATCAGAATTCCCATAACCGCGGTATAGTTAATTTTAACTCAGATGAACTGAACATCAATGATAAAACAATCACTTTATCCCAGGATAGAGAATCTGCATTTTACGTTCTTGAAATGAGAAAGAATCCTGATGGGGATGGTTATAGTTTTAAAGACATTAAAACTACACCAAACGGATATTTATCTAATAATAATAGTAGCAACAATTATTTGAAGCTTGATAATAATCCCGTTTATCCGACGGTTAGTATTGAAAGCGGCAATGCTAATATAAAATTTGGAGTTGAGTCAGGAAGTCGTTCTTTAAAGCATAACTCAAACAGCGCTCTATATGGTACTTATACCACCAATCAAATTCCGGTTCAGATTTATTATGACCCCAAGACAGTGATTGGCAAAGACCCGTATGAGATGAAAATTACTGCTGAAAATATTACTGACCTCGGAGTGCGCCAAGTCAGAGAGAAAGTCAACAACGTAACCTTCTCAAAATCTCTTGCCGATTATGATGAAGTTACACTCTCTTACACTCCTGAAGTTGCAGGAAATATTGAAATTTCCAATGTGAATAACGCCGACGGCACATATACTATTAAAGGTGTCAAAGCGAATACAACCACTAAGGTGAATGTATCCTTTGTAGGTGAGAAGAATGGTAAGACTTACCCTAAAACTGCTTCATTCACAGTAACAGTTGGAGCTGACCCTTACGCAATGACAATCACTCCGGAATCTGCAGAAGTGAATGTTGACTATAAAGGGACTGCAACATCAAAAATTAATTTCGATAAGGAATTGAGTCTATATACTGTAAGCAAAGATATTAAATTCTCCGGTTATGACGCATCTTTATTATCTATTGTTAANTCTGCCNAGAANTTCGNTGAGTTCACTGTTANAAGTAAGGATNGGTCTGNNNACATNGAGTTNNCNGNTACAGTAACCNTTACCNGAAAAGTTGAGGGTATCGATNCCCCGTTCACCGCCNCAGCTANCTTCAAGGTAATTGTCGGTACTGACCCTCACTCGGAAGTAATGACCATTAAGGCTAAAGACAGAGAATTTTATAAAGGGGATGAGCATGAAATAGAAATCTTAATCAATCCCGGAATCATAACCGAAGGTGAAAATAAAAATGCGACTTACGAAATAAGTTGGATATCTCAGGATGAGAATATCACTGTTGCCGAAGGTTTGACAATAGGTGAAGAGACCCTTTCATCCGTCGGTCACGACACGAAACTCACGTTTAACGTAACCGGTAAGAAAGTTGATTGCTATTTCGGCACAATTACTGTTAAACACGCTGATAACGACGAGGTTTGGGCAAGCAAGACTTTTGCCATCAATATCATTCCCCAGCCTGTAAGCTATATCAAGGTGCTCGACCTTAAGGAACTCCATAAAGGCGCGAATGTAATCTTGACTTATGCAGAGAAGAAATGGGTTATGGGTGAGATACAAGGAAAAAATGCATACGCGGACAAAATTGATGCAGCTGATAAATTCTATGATGATATCAGAACTGTAGCCGACTCGCTCGCATCAGATAAGAAGACCTCTTTGTATAATGTCCTGTTTATGTATGAAGATCAGGATCAGAGCCAGGATGAAAGAGAGGAAAATGCCTCAAAAGGTATCTATCGTTATAGCTTCAAAGATATCTCAACAGGTAAATATTTGAGTACAAAAGATCCAAGCTCAAGCTCAAGTAAAAATTTAGATCTTACAATGTCTGATGAAGAGACATTTTGGACAGTTTCTTTGGATGAAAATAAGAATGTTAAGATTCAAAGACCATATAATTCATCCCTTAACACATTAAGAGTCAATACTAACCAAAACCAAGAGCGTTTTAAAACTTACAGTACAGGAACAGGTGATCTTCCTCAACTTTATATGGAGCCGAACTCCATTATCCCTGACTCTCCCGATGACGTAACAATCATTGCCGATGATATAGAGGTAGAGTATGACACACCTACAGTTTTGGATAATATCCAGTTTACTCCCGGTCTTGAAAATTATAATCCGGTTGAGGGAAAAACCGAAACAGTTACATTCGACCTCAAGCATGACGAAGGTCAGTATGGAAATGATGAAATAGTGATTGCCAAGAATGATGAGGGACAATGGACTGTAACCGGTAAGAAACACGGTCTTTACTCAATCATTGTTCGCTTTGAAGGTGAGAAAGATGGAGTAATATATAAGGCTAAAAATACCTTTGATGTAACAGTCAAGAGAAACCCCAACGAATTGCAACTCGAAGTTGAGGATGTGATTGTTGAAAAGGGTAAAACAGCACCTATTAAGGTTACCTATCATCCCGCACTTGCAGAGGGTGTAACCGCTACACTTGAATATACATTTGAAGATAATGAATACTTCCTTATCGATAATGATGAAGTGGAAGGATATGAAATCACACCGGAAGATGTAACCGTAACTGTAACAGCTACGACTTCAGATGATGCGGTATCACAACCTGTAACATTCAAAGTGAAAGTTGTTCGCCCCAACATTGAATATCTAAAGGTTAAAGACCTGAAGAGCGACCTCGGCAAGAAAGCGAGAGTTATCANTGCNGCTANCGACCCNAATACAGCTTCTNNTACAGAGAAACAGAAATGGGNGATGAGTGCANCNGGCAGTGGGGATAATAAATATAAAAACCACATCATCGCTACCGACAAATTTATTGCTGAAGGTGAAGATGCCAATGCAAAGGTTTTGCAAACATACGCAGATAATTACGGTGTTTATGAAGTAACCCGCACCAAAAACGGATATACATTCCAAGAACTTGATGCAGATGGCAAGGCAGTCGGTTATTTGACAAGTAACGGCAATACTTCACTCTTTACTGCAGCTGCTCCCGCTTACTGGACTTTGGCAATAAGCGATAAGGAAGTAACCACAATGGAGAAAGGTGGTTCATACATAAAAGCGAATGCTTCTTCTCCGCGTTTCACTACCTATGGTTCGGGACAAAAAGATATTACTCTTTATGTTGACCCGTCTTCACGCGAAGACCTTACGGATNTTACTTTGGCATGGTATTGCTGGGACGATGAAGCTGAGTCAGTTGCGGCAGGAACAGAAATGGTGAAAGAGCTCTACTATTCCGAAGAGTCTTTGGCAACCGGTCCTTTTGATTTGGAACTTAAGGCGTTCGATAAATCAAACAACAAAGTTGCTTTCGATATTNATAATGTNAAGGTAACAGTTACTCCTCCGGCAGGAAAGAGAGGAAGCTGGGANAACGGTGAGTTTAAATATTCATCCAAGGGTGATTATTTAGTGAATGTTGCTGAAAACAGCGCAGCAGACCTTTCAGCCTACAACCTGACGCTACCGGANGAGTTGAAGATTACAGTTAATCCTCTAAAATCCGGATTGAAAGCTATTAATCTCCAAATCGACCACAAACCGACAGTTTGCGACCATGTAGTGAAGGAAGGAGTAACTCCGGATGCTAAGTCAGAGGTTGAATTAAACGAAAATCACGGATTGGAAACATACGTTATCTCCTTAAACGATGGTGATAAATATGCTGATGATGATGTCTTTATTGCAGATGATAAATATGCTGAATTATTTGAAGCAACTATCGTTCCGAAATTCGATCCTAATGAGATTTGGAATGAAGAGAAGCATCATTTCAACGATATGACCCATATTGACTTCCACCACTTGTATTATGCTGCTCCGGTAGTCGGAGATTTTGATTCGAAAGAACTCCTCTTTGAAGCGTCAATGGCAGGTCTATATGAATTGCAAATCAAAGTTGTAGATGGTTTTGGTCTTGAGGATTGGTTTGACGTAACTGAGGTTTCAATGCCACTCGAGATAACACCGGTTCATGAAGTGGCTAACAATGATGGCATTTGGAAAACACTCTTTGATATTGATAAGGCTGTGTTTGAGAAAGAGGGAGAAAATTGGGTTATCAAGCATACTGTGCAAGAGAGTGATTTCCCGACATTGCTCAAGCAAGAATATCCCGAAATGTCGGAAGAGGCAATCATTAATCTTTGTCAGAATAATATCGCTGAGGCGAGAAAGCTTATCACCGACAAAATTGACAAAGAGCACGGTTACTTCGGAAATTGTCGCTTTGTATTCGGCGCGCCGGGCAAACTCTATTATCGCATCAATGGCGGCACATCACAAGCAAGACGTTATGCTCCGGCAACACAGGCTGATGAACCGAGTCTGGAGGAACAAGGCTATAAATTGGCAGAGCCCGATACATACGGCACTCACTCCAAGAATAATATCGACCTCAGAGGCTTGAATACTTTGAATGTAGTGCAGGAGGTTAACGGCATTCGCACCCCCGTATTCTCCGCTACAGGTTCCGGCAATGTTGAGACAAGTGTCGAGGAGATCGAGGCTGCAGAAATGGAATATGATGCAGATACAATCTTCTTTACAATAGATGGCATTCGCGTAAAAGCGCCGCTTGCTCCGGGTCTTTACATTCGCAAAGAGGGTGGCAAAGCCGGTTTGATAATGGTGAGATAAAACAGATTATCTACACAATAATAGAGGAGGGTATGCCAAAAAAATGGCGTACCCTCCTGTTATTTTATTGTTATGGTATTGTAAAAGCGAAAAAAAATAAGTAATTTTGCAGAAAGAAAGATGGTTCGGTAGCTCAGCTGGATAGAGCAACAGCCTTCTAAGCTGTGGGTCCAGGGTTCGAATCCCTGCCGAATCACGAAAAAAGCGCATCGAAAGATGCGCTTTTTTCGTGTGTGGGGGTGGTGATGTGCTTGTATTACACGTATCGGCTACGCCGATACGTGCCTACATTGTTCGGCACGCGATGCGCGCCATTCTTTATTTTTTGTGCGTCTGTTTGGTGGCGTGCTCGCTTAGCGAAGCGGCGAGCCTAATATTTAACTCTTAATTTCCCTGCGAGGAGCTGAAGGTCGAGGAGGGCGGATTCGCGGATGAATGCGTTGTAGGTCTCCAGAATGTCTAATAGAGCAATCATCGCCTGTCGAGTCTGCTGATCATACAATTTGCCGCTCACCGCACCGCTCGCCAACTTACCTTCCAACGCCGAACTGACCCCGCTCACATCCTCAAACATCCGCAACTGAATATTTAGCAATTCCGTGATGCCGACATTCGACGCGTTCCCCGTAACCTGTTGCGGCAACGGTATGCCGGCTTTCGGCTTGAACATTATCACTCCGTTAAATCGGCTCCATTGGTCGGCAATATCCTCCAATTCTATACCTTCGGGCAATGCGGATTCGGGAAATAACAATACCCCTTTTGCCGTGGAGCGCAATACCCAATCATAGAGCGTTATCAGGCGGTTGGTGTGGCGTTGCTGATCAATTACATCCGTGACGAAACTGTGAATCTCGCCATCTATAAAGGGGTATCCTTTCCATACGTAAGGGTGTCCACCTCCCGGAACGGGTGATATGCCGGATGCCAACACATCACCTGCCGGTGAAAGGTAATGATATTTCCAGACATCATCCAATAGCCAGGTGAATGTTAGTTCACCGTTATCCTTCAGATATTCCATTTGGGATTCTTCAATTTTGAATATTCTGCCGGTAGATCTGTCGTGAACCCGATAGCGTACCACGGATTCGCGGGTCCAGACCTCTATGACCCTGCAAAGAGCCGGAGAGGAGGGGCAGAGGAAATCCTTCAGCCCGGTAGGTGAGAAGACCCCGAAATCCGAATTGAAATTCTCGGAGAGTCGCCGATAATAATTCCCCGTGTCATTCAGTCCGAATGCATCGCGCAAGAAAATCACATCTTCCGGAGTCCGCGCCATCGCGGCGCAAAGGGAGCGGAAGTCAAGGTCGTNGGTCTGACCGATGATGCGGANGNCCCAGCCGCGGAAATCGCGGGCGGAAGAATCGACGAAGAAGGCATCGGGAGCAACATAATCGGAGCGCAACCGCGAGAAGGTTTCATCCCCGGCGCGGGGCAGACGGAAAGAAGCTGTCGACTTCCGGTGGATAGCCAGACCGGAAATCAGAAATTCCTCCATCGTGCGCGCGAAGAGTTCGGGAGCGCGATTGAAACCGGCATTCCTCGATAATCTTTGATAAAGCAGGATATCTTCGGGAGAATCCGGGTTGAGGTTGAGCTCTTCCGGTCGTGGAAACCTGTATTGATTGCGAAACACTCCCAAAACGCTCCTTACGAGTCGGCGGATAAGATTGTTTTTAAGCGGGACATTCCCCTGGGAACGTATATACTCCTCTTCGGAGATATGTTTACCGTCTACTTCGATGATGTCATCCCATTGACGTCCGAAGCAGTATCGCTTTGCGCGTTCCCGTTGAGAGCGGAAATTGCTCATTGCCGTCCAATGGTTGGCGGCAGCAGATAAAAGTTGGATATTTTTCATAATTTTCAATTATTAAAATGCACAGTCGGGGCGGCATCGGGCGCTGATGCGCGAATTGGCTCCCCGGGATTGGGAATTTGATTGATTCAGTTTGCGCGGAAAGTCCATTTCGTGCAGCAGAATATGCAAGCCGATGGCGCGGGTCATCAGAATGTCGTCATGGCTTCCGGGCAAAGCCCCGAAACTCCCGTTGGGACGCCGCTCGTATGTGAGCATCTCATCCAACGCCTCTTCGCAACGCTCGGTGTAGATGCCATCGCGGATGCAACGTATAAGCGTAGAAATCACCATCGGCTTGGTGTTGGTATTGGTATGAAATCCTAATTTGCCGGTATATCCGTTGCGCAAGGATTCGGCGCTCCCCGAGCGCACGTAGAGATTGGGGTATGCTTCCTTGATTTGCGTGAGAATATAAGGAGACTGGTCGCCGTCGAGTTTCCGTTCCCCCTCTTTAGTTTCGAGAGTGTTAGACTCTATGACGAGAAGGGCATTGTCGTAGAATTTGGCGATTCTCGCGGCATTCCAGGCGAGGCGGTCGGCATCGCAGTGTCCGCGCCATTGGGCGCAAACCTCCGGTTTGCCGCCGTGCAAGACCGGCAGACGGTCGAAAACGCAAATAACACTCCAATCAGCTTTTGGGGAGCGACCCCCGACATCTACGACCACCAAATATCTTTCAGTGCAGATTTTTATTTCAGGAGGCAGGCTCCACACTTTCAATCCTCCCGCGGGGAGGGGTGTGAAACGGAGGGATTTTTTATCCTTGACGGAGTCGGGACCATCGGGTAAGTCGGAGAGGATTTCTCCGATGAAACCGGGAGAAACGCACTCTTCGCGCATGGCTTCGACCTGATAGCGGTCGAAGACTCGCGCTCCGGAATGGGCGAATGCTTCTATATCATCGGAGGGATATTCTGCAGCCATGTCGGCATGGTCGTTATATTTTGCGCGTTCGGCGACATACCATTCGATAGCCTCGAGTGTGGCGCCCTTGAGAAACAGATTCCAGAGATATTTTCCGGACTCNGCTCGNGGAGTNNCGGCTTCGGAATTTCGATTCTTGAAGAGATTAATAGCCCTTTGCAGCTTCTGCTCTTCAGTGAGAGGCAGGGAATAACGCTCGATTTCAAACCAACTGACGAACATTGATTTGAATTGCGATTCGCCGCTCTTGGCGGCGAGATATTCCCGATGAAAGAAATTTCCGGTGCCGTTGGCCGTGGATTCATATACTATCATGGTCATTGGGGTTAGGAGCACGCCGCCGCAGGCACTTCTGACAATATCTTCCGGAGATTTGCCGTCGGTGGCACGCCAGATGCCGACTTCCGAAAGATGCACGAGGTTGTAGTCGCCACCCCGGCAGGAGTCAGGTCGCTCAGCCGAACCGATTTTGATTTTGCAGTTGCGTTGCGGCACGCGGAAGATGCTGCCGCTTTTTCCGACATTCACCATCTTTTTCTCCCTCAACGCCTTTCGGGAAATCAGCAAAGGGTCGTTGAGCGCATAAAGAAATTCAGCCGGGTAGGCGTTTATCATACGGTCGAACATATCCTTTATCTCATCCGAACCGGCTACCTGATGAGCAATAATAAGTGAATTGAGTCCGACGGAGTGTTGCAGTTGAAGCCATGACATATATAATTGCGCACAAGTGGAGCCGCCCCATTGCCGGGCTTTGAGGAGAATAAGGCGGATCGGCTCATCCGCCAACCTGCTCTTCTCAAAAATTTCAATCAGCCGGCGTTGGGGGCGGTTGAGCACAAATCTTACATCATCGCCACCCCCTTTGCACTTGATGAAGACGAGTGTGGCAGCCCAAAACGGGAAATCGTATTGAAGGCGCAGGCGGAGAAGCCGGGAGGCTATCATCTCGGCATCTTCTCCGGAAGATGATGCCAATTCTCCGATGGAACCGGCAGTTTTCAGTTGCATGATAAGAGGGTGTGAGCTCATCTCCACCGGAATATATTGCAGCGGGAGGATGTAATCAGGGAGGGGGAGAGGCACTCTTTCTCCGACGGAATTTTCACCGGTGACGGGATTGAAAGAGCGGTTTTGGTATTCATTCCGGCGATTATTCTCCTCCAGGATCTTTTCAGGTGAAAGGTATTCCATAAACGACAGTTTTATACGAGGGCTTTATATATAATGGTTCGTGCCGATCCGGGAGTGAGGAAGAAGGATGTGGCGGCGGAATTGACGGCATCGAAAACAGCGTCGTAGAGCGACATTTCCGGATTGCGTTTCATCAGCGAGTCGGCTTTTCCGGCGATTTCTTCAAACATTTTGCGTCTGAGACGCGAATTGACAGGCATCTCACCCGTGGAACGCCACTGATTGATTACAAGGAATGCCCGTTGCTCGGATACATAATAACGGGGTGCCGGTGAGAGGGCAACTTTGCGGAAAATTTCAGGGAGGTTGATAAAAGTTGCCTCCGATAATTGACGGCGAAATTCTTTACACAGTTGTTGGTCGCGTTGACATGTGTATTCACATACATTACCTTTCTTTTTCATAAGTACTTGAAATTGTAATTAAAAAATATTTAAAAGCGTTGAATTGAAATTAACATTGCAAAGATATATAAAAAATTGTCAATATTTATGATAAACTTTGATTTTGTAAGGATTAATTTTGTGGTGTCGTTAGAAATCAACGACTTGAAAATAAAAATAATTTAACAACGCTAAACAAAGAATTATGAAAACTGAAAAAGACGCGAATCTTGAAGAGGAGAAAGTGAAGAATCAGGAGAAAGAGTATGATTTGACCGGCATCGGTGACCCGGGCGCCCTTCTGGGAGTCAGCCCTGAAGATGAGGAAAGCTCCGATAAGTCCGATAACTCTGATAACCCCGATAGCTTCAATCCTTCCGGGCAGGCATCGCTTGCAGCAAAATTATTGGGTTTTGCCGCCGGGATTTTGTCGGGTGAGATTACGGAAGAGGAGGTGCAGGGATATCTTGATGCCTCGGAAGCTAAGCGGATGATTGAGGAGGCTTATCAGCGCGGCTTGATTGAGGGTCGCAATGAGCAGATTGAGGAGAGGATAGAGGTTTTGCCCGTCGGGGCTCCCGATCTTTGCGGCGCTCCTCCGGCAACCGGGAAGTCCACGGGTTCGATATTTGATTTGGCAAGGTTGGCGCAATGAATCAGGCTCGCCGCTTCGCTAAGCGAGCGCGCCACCAAACACACGCAAATAATCAGGAATATTTTGATTATTCCGAGCCTTTTATGGCATGCATCGCGTGCCTAATAAAGTAGGCACGTATCGGCGTTGCCGATGCGTATATAATTAATAATCATAAAATTTAAAATTATGGAAAAAAGTAAATCTTTTGTACCGGGACAACCGGCAACAGTGAGTGCAGCAGCAGATGCAACCGGCGGTATCGCTCCCGGAAATTTTATCGATGTGGATATCGATGAGCAATTGTTCAGATTCAACTCGGAGGACACCCCTTTGATGAACATTATGCTTAAAGCTAAAAGGGTTAAGGTTAATTCTCCGGAGGTGGACCATTTCATGATTGACGAACCGGCTTCCGGAATGGTGACGAATGCTACAGTAGTGCAGACCGGGAATGCGCAGGTCTCCCTCCCCCTGGATTCAAATTATCAAAACCTTGCACGTCCTTATTCCACTCTCCTTGTGCACGGTGTGGATGGATTTGAGGAGGACGGACACACTGAAACTCCGGGTAAATGGTTGATGCTCTTTGTCGTAGGTCATGATCCTGCCACCAACAATCCGATTGTCAGAGCAATCAACGGGAGAAAGCAGAACGTTACGGATGAATTTCCGATGGTGCCGCTTATTCCGGAGGGTACGAAAATCACCATTCTTGCCAATTCGCTCTATGAGACGCAGAAGGAGGTGGACCCCGACATCATCATCCCTCAGCCTTCGCGTATCTATCTGCAGAAACGCGGTATGAATCAGGTTGTGAGTGATTATTTTGAGTCGCAGCGCAAACGCCTCCCCTTCTCCAAGGCTGTGATAGCAGAGCAAGCGATTGCCAATTTCAAGGTGAGGGGTAACCGCACACTTTGGGCAGGACGACCGGGGAAAATGAAGGTCAACGTGCCGAGAATGGGTATGCAGACAATTTATTGCACTGAGGGATTGCGCTGGCAGTTCAAAAGAGAATTGCAACATTCGGGCAAATGGACAGTGGAGAGAATCATAGCATTGGCGAAGATGTTTTTCACCGGCGAGGATGTGCCCAAGACAGCGTTGCTACTTGCCGGCAAAAACCTGCTGGAGCAGATTCAATGTATAGATTATTCGAAGCATCCGGAGATTCAGATCACCACGAAGGAGAACTCCATGGGTTGGACGGTAACGAACTTCCACACCGTGTTCGGCGACATTGAAATCAAGCGTGAGCCGACACTCGATTGCCTCGGCTGGAGCAATTCAGGCGCGTTGATCGGTGAAGACAGAATTATCCATTATGTCTATTCAGCCGAGCATAGTTTCTCCGACCGCGTGGAGGGTGAGGAAGCAACCCGCAACGGTATTTTGATCTGGGATGCCATCGCCTTGAAAGGGAGTTGCCATATCTGGATCGACGGTGAGGGTGAGAATGAGTCAAACATGTCGGTGAGAATGTGGGAGAGCGCCGAAGCTCCTGAAGCGGAGTCAGGCAATAAATTCTATTTGCTGCTTGACTGCCCCGGCATCAGCAACGCCGCAAAGGCGGGTCAGACCTGGACACTCCTTGATGATGGGGAAACATGGGTTCGCAATGATTGAAAACCTTAAAAGAGAATGAAATGAGAGAAAAAAGCAGACCTCGGATGCGTTACGGGGTTTATGGACTGATGGAATTTGTGTTGCACATAAAAGTGGCAGGTGGAAGTCTGGAGGTGCATTTCTCCGGCGGACAATTGTCGGGTTACGGTGTCGTACCGGCGACCTATTCCACGACCGACCCCGTAATGTGCAGATTGATTGAGTCTTCCCCCGAATTTCTGAAGGGGAGAATTAAAAGATTGTAATCTTAAAAACTATTGATGATATGAATATTGCCCTTTCACGATTGACGGATATAGTGAGTGTTATCCTGGGGGAGTATCCCGATTGGAAAATGGGGGCGCACGGCAAGTTTGAAGCGGTGAGCCTGAGTGAGATGTGTGAAGTGATGGTAGAGGAGATTGCTCTGCGGCTCACATACGATTCCCCCTTGGAAGTGTTTGTGGACCCTTGCGATTTCAGGAGCGAAATTTATCTGAAGGGTGAATTTGATGATAATTCGCGATGCACCGTGGCTCTTCCAGCCGATTTCGCCCGAATACACTCGCTGAAAGTTCCGGGTTGGGAGATGACTCTCACCGACTCGAAGCGCGGCGAGCGGAAAATTTCGGCTTTGGGTGATGCCGCTCCGGAATGGATGAAGCGAAATCCGAAGTATCCGAGAATGGAGATACTCTCGCAGAGCGGCGAAAAGCGACTGATGTTTTCACCCGCTGAAAAGGGTTTTCTCGAAGCCGCCTGCTATATCAGGAAGCCGGCATACGACCGAGAAAGCAGAACTTTGAAAAATCTGGATTCAGGTTTGACAATGGCTCTCTGCAAGGATCTGGCTGAATATGTGAAGCGCGAAAGGGGTGATATTTAACAATTATTAACCTTATTTAACATTATCGATAGTTGAGAAATTGGCATAAAACTCAAAAAATGAGTAAATTTGCAAAGTAATCCGGAGGGGGCGCAAGTCTCCTCCGCGTTTTTTGCCTGCGCATCTGTCATGATTGCCCGGCGAAACCACCTCAAAAAGTAGAAAAACATAGAGATGATAGAAGAACAGAAATTAAGGGAATTTGTGGAGAATGCGTTGGCGGATACGGATTGTTATCTGACAGATCTGACGATTTCTCCGGAAAATGATATAGTTGTGGAGATCGATTCGCGCGGAATGATAGACATAGACTTCTGCAGCGCGTTGTCGCGCAGGATAGAGAAAGCGTTTCCGCGAGATGAGGAGGATTATACATTGGAAGTGGGGAGTGCGGGCTTGACGAGTCCGTTCAAGGTTCGCAAGCAATGGGAGAAGAATATCGGCAATGACATCATAGTCTCCCTGAAGGGAAATAAGAAACTGGCGGGGAAGCTTCTGCGTCTCACTGAAGATGCTTTTGTGATGGAGACTGAGCAGAAGGTGAAGAAAGCCGGAGTGAAGCGTCCGGTGGTGGAGCGACTGGAGATGGAGATTCCGTTTTCAGACGTAAGGAAAGCGATTTATGATTTAAAATTCTAATCATCATAAGAAGAAAAAAAGAAGATATAAATATATGGCAAAGAAAGTTGAAAATGTAAACATGGTGGATAGTTTTGCCGAGTTCAAGGAATACAAGAATATCGACAAAGCCACTATGATTTCAGTGTTGGAAGAATCGTTTCGCAATGTATTGGCGAAGATGTTTGGCTCGGATGAGAATTTTGACGTCATCATGAATCCTGATCGCGGAGATTGCGAGATTTACCAGAATCTGGAGGTTGTGGAAGATGGCGCTGTGGAGAATCCGGACAAGGAGATCGGCTTGACGGAGGCACGCGAGATTGACCCTGAGTGTGAGGTTGGGGAAGATGTCACGAAGCAGATATTTTTTGAGAAATTCGGGCGTCGTGCGATTCTGAATTTGCGTCAGACCCTTCAGAGCAAAATATTGGACTTGCAGAAGGAAGCCATATATAACAAATATAAGGAGAAAGAGGGGGAAATAATCGTGGGTGAAGTTCATCAGATATGGAAGAGGGAGATGCTTCTTCTTGATGAAGACCAGAATGAATTGTTGCTTCCGAAAGAGGAGCAGATTCCCGGAGATTTCTTCCATAAGGGGGATATGGTCAGGGCGATTGTGAAGCGGGTTGACAATCCGAATAATAATCCGAAAGTTATCATCAGCCGCACGGATGAACGCTTCATGCGCAGATTGTTTGAGCAGGAGGTGCCGGAGATTCATGACGGATTGGTAACGATCAAAGCCGTAGCCCGCAAGCCGGGAGAGCGTGCTAAAGTTGCCGTGGAGAGTTATGACGACCGCATTGACCCGGTGGGTACCTGCGTCGGCATCAAGGGTAGCCGCATTCACGGTATTGTGAGGGAGCTCCGCAATGAGAACATTGATGTTATATCTTACACTTCAAATCCTTCACTNTTNATNCAGNGNGCATTGAGCCCGGCGAANGTCAGCAGCATCCGCATAAATGAAGATGACAAGAAGGCTGAGGTATTCCTGCATCCGGAGGAGGTGAGNCTGGCGATCGGCAAGGGNGGCTTGAACATACGCCTTGCCACTCAGCTGACCGGCTATTCGATTGATGTATATCGCGACCTCGAAGAGGGTGAGGAGGATATTTATCTTGACGAATTCCGCGATGAAATCGACGATTGGGTAATCGAGGCGTTGAAAGACCTCGGACTCGGCACNGCNAAAGCGGTGCTCAATGCCGACCCGAAAGTATTGGAGCAGGCAGACCTTGAAGAGGATACTTTGGAACATGTGATGAACGTGTTGAAAGCGGAATTTGAAGATTAAAAATTGAAATAACCGGAAAAAGGGGATAGAAATTGAATTTGGAATGCCGGAATAGGAAAGATGACGGGAAAATAAATTGAATATATGCGACAAAAGATAAGTAAGTTAGCAAAAGAATTGAATGTAGCCGTTTCAACGGCAGTAGAGTTTCTTCGCAAAAACGGAATTGAAGTTGAGGATAATCTCAATGCGCGTATTGATGAACCGGCAGTAGCTTTATTGCAAAAGGAGTTCAGCAAATATGCGAGTGTAAAAGCCACTATAGACATGCAGCGCGAGGAGAAACGCGCGGCTGTGAAGGCTGAGAAAGCGGAGGAGGTTGCGGAAGCCAAGGCGAAGGCTGAGGCGGAGGCAAAAGCAAAGGCTGAGGCGGAAGCGAAGGCTAAAGCTGAGGCTGAAGCGAAAGCGAAAGCTGAGGCAGAGGCGAAAGCGAAAGCACTTGCTGAAGCGAAAGCGCGTGCCGAGGAGGAAGCCCGCAAAGCGGCTGAAAAAGCGGCTCGCGAGAAGGAAGAGCGCGAAAAGGCTGAGCGTAAGGCTGAAGAGGAGCGCAAAGCGCGACTGGAGGCTGAAGCAAAAGCCCGGGAAGCTGCAAAAGAGACCCCGAAAGAGGTGAAGGAGTCTGCTCCGGCAGAGGAGGAGAGTCCGCTGAAGACGGAGATTTTCCGTGCGGAGGGTAGTATTCCCGAGCCGCCGCAATTTAAGGTGGTAGGTAAAATAGATTTGTCGGCACTTAACCAGACGACCCGCCCGAAGAAGAAATCGAAAGAGGAGCGCCGCAAGGAGCGAATCGACAAATCGAAAGCGATGCAGGGTGGAGGCGCCAATGACCGCAAGAAACGTGCCCGTATCGGCAAGGAGAAGGTTGATGTCGAAAAGGCAGCCAGTCAGATTTCAGGCAACGACCGCCGGAAAAAGGGTGAGAAGCAGAACGCCGGAGGGGGTGCGGGTCAAGGTCAGCGCCCGCAGAATCAACAAGGGAAAAAGAATAAAAATAAGGAGAGCAAGAACGGGAACTTTAACAATGAAGTACGCACGGAAGATGTGCAGAAGCAGGTTAAGGAGACTCTTGCGCGCCTGACCAACAAACAGACTAAGAAGAGCGTCAAATGGCGTAAGGAGAAGCGTGAGGAAGCCCACAACAGAGAGTTGGCAAATGCCGAGCGCGAAAAGGCAGAGAGCCGCATCATTAAGATAACGGAGTTTGTAACTGCCAACGACCTCGCCCAATTGATGGAGATTCCGGTGAATAGCATTATTGCCACCTGCATGAATCTCGGGGTAATGGTCAGCATCAATCAGCGACTTGATGCGGAGACCATCAATATCGTTGCCGAGGAATTCGGATTCTCCACAGAATATGTATCGGCTGAGGTTAGTGAAGCCATCGCCACGGAAGAGGATAAAGAGGAAGACCTCGTGGCTCGTCCGCCGATTGTAACAGTGATGGGTCATGTCGACCACGGTAAGACTTCATTACTTGACTTTATAAGAAATGCCAATGTAATTGCCGGCGAGGCGGGAGGCATAACTCAGCACATCGGTGCTTATAATGTGAAACTCGCCGACGGCAGACATATAACATTCCTCGACACTCCGGGTCACGAAGCGTTCACGGCAATGCGTGCCCGAGGTGCGAAAGTTACCGACCTGGCTATTATCATAGTGGCTGCCGACGACAACGTCATGCCCCAGACCATCGAAGCTATCAATCACGCTTCGGCGGCAGGGGTGCCGATGGTGTTTGCCATCAACAAGATTGNTAAGCCGGCTGCNAACCCGGATCATATCAAGCAGGAACTTGCCAATATGAATTATCTTGTGGAAGAATGGGGCGGCAAATATCAGAGCCAGGACATCTCCGCGAAGAAAGGTATCGGCGTGGATGACTTGATGGAGAAGGTATTGCTGGAGGCTGAAATGCTTGATTTGAAAGCGAATCCCGACAGATTGGCTGTAGGTTCGGTGATTGAATCATCTCTTGATAAAGGAAGAGGGTATGTGGCAACCGTACTGGTGCAAAACGGCACATTGCGCGTAGGGGACGTTGTGCTTGCCGGAACACATTACGGCAAGGTGAAGGCGATGTTCAACGAGCGTAATCAGCGCATCAAAGAGGCTGGTCCGGCAGTGCCTGTATTGATTCTCGGCTTGAATGGCGCTCCGACAGCCGGCGACACTTTCAACGTGTTGGAGACTGAGCAGGAAGCCAGAGAGATAGCCGCCAAGAGAGAGCAGCTTCAGAGAGAGTTGAGCCTGCGCACTAAGAAACGCCCGGGTCTTGAAGAACTCGGCAGACGCAGGGCGTTGAATGACTTCCATGAGCTCAACCTTGTGGTTAAAGGTGACGTGGACGGCTCAATCGAAGCGTTGTCAGACTCACTTATCAAGCTGTCAACTCCTGAAATTCAAGTTAATGTGCTTCACAAAGGTGTGGGAGCCATTTCTGAAAGTGATGTAACATTGGCTGCCGCTTCGGATGCCATCATCATCGGTTTCCAGGTGCGTCCGTCAGCCGCTGCCAGAAAAGAGGCAGACAAAGAGGGGGTGGAAATCAGGTTGTATTCAGTGATTTATAAAGCGATTGAAGAGGTTAAGGACGCAATGGAGGGTCTTCTTTCACCGGAAATCAAAGAGGAAATCACTGGTAATGCAGAGGTTCTTCAAACGTATCATATCTCGAAAGTCGGCACAATTGCGGGTGCTATCGTTCGCGATGGCAAAATCAAACGTCAGTCGAAAGTGCGCGTAGTGCGTGACGGCATCGTTATCTACAGCGGCGAACTCGGTTCGTTGAAGCGCTTTAAGGATGATGCCAAAGAGGTGGTGAGCGGTTATGATTGCGGCTTAAGCGTTCAGGGCTATAATGATATTCGTGAAGGGGATATCATTGAAGCATACGAAGAAGTGGAAGTTAAGAAATCCCTCTAACCGACCTTTTAAGGATCAGAAGATATTATAATCATTTATAAAATATCTTATAAAATATCATAGACGTGGCACTTGTGTTTGTCAACATAGGTACGAATCGCGGCGACCGACGACGCAATCTCTCGAGAGCGGTAGCGGAAATCGGTCGCCGCTTCGGCTATTTTGAAGTCTCACATGTGATGGAGAGTGAGGCTTGGGGTTATGATTCACCCAATAAATTTCTGAATATAGCGATGGTATTCAAGAGTGATGAGAAACCACTTGAGATTCTCCATGCGTTGCAAAAAATAGAGAAGGAACTCGGCAACAGATTGGCGGCGGAAAATACAGCCTTGCTGTTTGGCAAGTCAACGAAGGTGGCTTCGGTAGATTGCCACAGGAATCCTGACGGGAGTTATGCCGACCGGTTTCTGGATATCGACATAATGACGATTGAAGGGGTTGAGATGCAAAGTGAGGAACTGACGTTGCCACATCCGCATTTAAAAGAACGCCCGTTCTTTATGGAGCCGCTGCAAGAATTGCTGGCGCAGATTCCGACTTAAAATTCAACAGAAGTCATGAAAGAGAGACTGAATTGGATAGATGCCTTGCGCGGCTTTACGATGTTTTCAGTAGTGGCTGTGCATGTCCTTACATTCGGATTCGGTGTTAAGCCGGATAATTCCGTTCTTTGTGTGCTCAGAGGGGCATTCACACTCCCTCTGTTTTTCCTTGTAAGCGGATATTTTCTCTATCGTCCGGCAAAGGAATGGACAAAGACCCGGCTATGGAAAACTCTTAAGGTCAGATTTGTGGCGATGGTGATAGGGTCTTTTTTCTTTGCTACGATATTCATGCTGACCTTAAAACCTCAGAATGCATTGGAGTGGTTGCCATCGGGTTATTCGGGGCGATATTGGTTTACCTACACCCTATTTCAGATGTTTGTGTACTATATTCTCTTTGTGGGGGTGGCAAGGTTGATAAAGAGGTCAATTCTGATACCTATGTTTGTCGTTGCATTCGCCGCGCCGATAGTGATGAATTTCATTCCGGCATTGGCTGACGGTTTCTGGGCAAACTGGGCGATAAACAAACATACTGTCATATATTTCCAATTTGTATTGGCAGGGATGCTGATAAGGAAGTATCAGGAGGTTTTTTTCAAATATCTTATGAAGCCCGCAACGCTTACGATTCTGATTGTGGGATTTTTAGTTTCTTGCGGATTATTCATGATTCCGGCTGCAGAGTCGGGTATAGGAGCATACAGTGCGCTTTTCAAGAGTATATATTACACTGCAGGGCGCTATTGCGGAGCTTTCCTGATATTCAATATTTTCTATTATAATAAAGAGTTTTTCAACGGCACGGGAAGGGGTGTTAGATACTGGCGCAAAGTGGGGATGCGGACACTTGATATTTATTATCTGNATTATTTTTTGTTGCCGAAAATGTATTNGGTACGTCCATATATAAGTAAAGGGAACACTATGCTCCCCGAACTTATTCTTGCCTTTNCTGGCGCGTTTATAANTGTATTCCTTTGCGTTGCCTTAAGCAATCTTCTCCGCAGGGCTCCGCTAATCCGCAACCTCTTCGGAGCAAAGAATTAAGTATATTCATGATGCTTTTATTGGCAATGTGTTTTGTTTAAGGAAAGGAAAATTTATATTTGTATCCTAAAGAAAAAATTTATTGTATCTTAGTGTTGAATGAACTATAAAATCAAATTAGCGTCCATCTATAAAATAGTAATATTATGGGCAATTATTCCCGTAATGATATTTATTTTATTTTGGTACAGGTGGTATTACGCTTATCCGGTTATTATCCTTGGAATTTATTGTTCAATCCGAATATTAAGAAATACCCGTCACCATAATCCTTTCGAATACATTCCGATAAATGCGCAAACAATTAGCCTTTTGCTTTTTCTTTTTATATGGATGCTTCTGATAGGTATAGGTGGTTTTTGGGCGCAAGAGCATTGGGATAACGGCTATAGAAATGCTGTATTGTATGAACTGGTATCCAAGCCTTGGCCGGTCGTTGATATTACCGGTGAAAAATTCTCATATCTAAGTTNTTATTTTTCATATNGGTTGCCTGCAGCAGCGGTAGGCAAATTATTCAGTTCATATTCTTCAGNTCAAACGGCGTTGTTTGTTTATTCATATATAGGGATGGCAACTGCAATTTTGATNGTTATATTTTATTNCAAAAAACNGATGNTCCTTATAGGAATTCTATTTTTATTGTGTGGAGGAGTTGAAATATTTCCTCAAGTAATATTCAGATTTTTACTTCATTGGCATGATAATTTCGCTGCAGGAACTGACATATTAACTTATCCCAATCCATTATATTTGTGCAGATATATCTATAATCAAGGTATTCCAGCTATTGTGATATTATTGTTGATGTACCTGCAACGCAATAAACCGGGTGTGCAACTATTTTTCTTCGCATTAATTTTCACATTATCCCCTTTTGTGGCGCTACCGGTTGCCTTTATATTAGCCGGCTATTTAATAAGGAATTTCAAGCAATCTTTCACGCCGGAGAATCTGTTTGGCTTTATATCCTGCCTTCTTGTGAGTGTATTTATGCTTTCGAATGTTCAAGGCGCGTCGGCAAGTAATGGCACTATTTTCAATTACTATCCAATCAACAAAGTTATTCTGCTTATTTTCACATGGATTATCTTTAATTTCGGCATCTTTATGCCGTTTATTTGGAAAGATATTAAAAAAAATTCATTTTATTGGCTTTTATTGATATTTACAATTTTTTGTGCAATACCTGTTCCGGGATATGGTAATTTTGATTTTGGATGGAAAGTTCCAACAGCATTCTCCTTATTCACCTTACTCCTGATATTAAAGGCTTTTGCGGCAAGCGGAATAAAATGGGAAACCACTCGTCAAAAGTTATTCATAATAGCAATAACTCTTAGTTTGATTTCTCAATATGGGATAATAATTGACGTTTTGAGGGATAATTATAAGTTCTTATTTACTAATGAACGTGAACTCGTCAAAAGAAACGACAGTCTGAATGGTAAAATATTTGATAGAGATTCCATAGGTGAGTGTTATCACAATTTTGTTGCCGATTCACATTCATTTTATTCAGATTATTTTATGCCAAAACATACGCGATGCATAAAATAAAGAATGTTATCAGAGGATTATGAATGAGCAAGAATTGATGCCTTCAAGTTTATATGAACCTGAGGATATTTTTTTGCCATCTTTGAAAGGATGCCAATCCACTTGCCCATTAACAGGCGTGATGACATCAATCACTTCTCCGGTTTCATTTATCAAATTGTAAGATTTCGAATCATCCAAGCCACGGAATGTGATATGTCCGTTGAAATCGGGATTGATGGAAACAGGCCATACACTCGGTGCCTGAGCTACAGTGCCGTCGGGTAGCGAAGTGCCTTCAGGGNAGNACTCCATGATGCCTTCCATAGTGNNTACAATTATTGAATTGCGTTCCGGATTATAGGCTACGTCAAGGCATTTATCTGTCGGGAGCGGCGAATTTTTGGTGGTGAAATGTCCTAAAATCTCTGTGCGATCGGGTGAAAGACAATATAATCCTTGCATGGAAGTTGTAATCCATTTTCTTCCGAGATTATCAGCGATAATTCCGATTGCTCCGTTATCTCCGATAGTGCGTGAACTATTGTCCGGAGAATCTTTTTGGTCTGTGATAAGCCAGTCTACAATTACTTTGTCATTAAAAAGTGTCTTTGAATTTATCACCATTACTCCACGCATTGATGTCAGCAGCAAATTCCCATCGTAGGGGTCTTCAAAAACATGATAAGGAGTGAAAAGGGAGGGGAATTCATCGCCATTCGGATATATCATATTGTCGAAAAGACATATTTTATCATCTGAGGTATCATCGAGCGTGCCGTTATGGTCGTAGGCAAAAGTCTGACGGTTATCCTTTCTTGAGCAAAGGAAAATTGTATTTTCAAGTCCGGGACCGGTCAAAGGGTATATTTTCCCTTGATAAGCCGATGAGAAACCGGGAATGTAAATAACCTTAAAGGGATGTTCGGCATAATCAGCCGGAACATTGACAGCAAGGCGATCCTCTTTGGGCCAATACCATAATTCCGTGTGCACTTCATCGTGTACTTTCCCTGGGTCGCAATAAGGAATCATCCAGAGCGTTCCGTTTTTGTCAAAACCGGGTATGGTGATGCCGGCTCTCGGATATTGCATATATGGGATAGCCGCAACGAANTGGGNATGTGCCTTATTGGAATCTTTTTCGGAAGCTAGCAGGAGATTCACATCGGGGTTGGTGATATCACTTCTCAGANGCCCCTGGTCGGNAGCCACTGAATATATCATTTTCGGGTCGCAGGGATCGACAACGATTCCGCGGGGCGACCATTGCAGGGGCAAATAGCCGGAAACGTTAAATTTGCGATGGAACACTGAGAGACGTTCCCATTTACCGTCTTTAAATGAGCTTAGACCATCGGAGAGGTAGCGTGATTGCAAATATTCATCGTAGGGGAAAACTGCGCCCGTGTTACGCGCCAATATGCCGTAATCGGGGTGATAGGTCAGATATGAAGCACTGATGGCTGCCGACACATTCGGCACAACCATTTCCGAAGCATTGCTCCACACAGGAGTAGACGTGGAAGTATCGGCATGACGCTTGATGAAGCCTTGGCGCGGACGGAAAATCCAATAATTCTCGCCGTCGCGACTAACAGCTTTCTGATAACGCTCAGCACCGGNAATGCCTGAAGTGGCTGTGTCTTTACGAATACTCTTCAATATAGATTTGAAAGCGGCAATGCCCTCGGCAGATGTGAAATCAGCATTTTCCGCGAGGTAGGGAACTTTCACAAAATTATCGTAAGAGGCGAACATCAATCCCTCGGGAACAGGGAATACATAACCCTCGATAAGGTCTGCCAACACGTAGCGTGCGTCAATCGGCATCCAAGAATTATGGAGCGGACCGGAAGTGATATTAAAAGCAATCGCATTTTCAACTCCCTCTTTAAGGCTGATGGAGTGAATGTAAAGTCCGTTGCGTGCGGGCACCGTAACCGGGATGATAAAAGTATCGTCTGATGCGGGATAAATTCCTGCTAAACCATACGTGCCAATGTTTGAGAAATTCAACAAGGTGAAATCATCAAGGGATGATGGCGAAGTTGAGGCATCGCAAGCATATAGGGATGTGTNGTCATAGACAACATAATAATTACCTACCTTATTGGCGAATGAAAGAGGGGTATTGAGATCCACCATTTCTTTCAGGTCTCCTGTTGTGGTATCCAATCCTACGAAGCCNANATTAGTGGTGATNTATGCGANTTCGCCTGTGCGGTCGNAAGTTACCGNACGTGGATAGACTCCACCNGGCTGAATTANTTGAAGNAGTGCNNCAGAAGGGATGAACTCATCATTGTCCTTGATTAAATCCACTTTAAGGTTTTGATATACTATGGCAGTTGTGCCTGATGCCGGGGAATAAGCGATGTCATGCACAAATTGCCCGGAAGCCGGAAATTTAGTGGAGGGAGCTGTGATTTCTTCCGTGGCTTTATCCAATATGAAAACTACCGGAAATTTTGGCTTTGTGCCGGATTGGGCATTGTTATGAAGTTTGCCATTGCCAAGGATATAGACATATTTCTCTGTCTCCATCATTTTTGCTACATGATTGTAAGAGGATGTGCCGTAAAGGTGGGAATCAATATCCATGCCGGAATGATTGACCCATGTTCCGTTAAGTGCCGCAAAAGATGATATAGAGAATAATATAAGCGCGAATGATAAAATGTAATTACGCATTTCTTTTTATACAAATAAAAATTTATATACAATAATANCGGACGTGTAGGCATACATGTCCTAATAAATAACGCNGTNTNACCNGTATTATTACACGAAAAATCAAAAAAACAATTCACCCTNCTTATTAAAGNTCTNCCACAATCNATAAATTTGGAAAATTGAGATTTTGGGGTTAACTTTGTAAAATCTTTGCAGATTATCAATCTAACTAATTTAACATCGTGCTAACGATAAATTAACATCATGTTGAACATCACTTTTGACCGCTATCTGAGATCTCCTATTGTGTTGGCTATAGACACGTTGACATCGGTAGTGGCTTCCATACTTGTCTTATTATTTTGTTATGTTTTCTCGGCTAACGGCTTGAGTCTGGCTTATCTCTTGACCGACCGTTTTGTAAACACATGGGTCCTCGGCTCGGTGATTGCATCCGTTTCAGCATTCTATTTCACGGGGGTATATAAACTCGTTATCCGGTTTTCAACATTGAGAGAACTGGCAAAATTGTGTATGGCAATTTTCATCAAGGAGATGATAATGGCTTTTGCCGTTGGATTCTTTGCCAATTCCGTAACAGTGAGACTTTTATTGGCTTTCCTCGTCTTAGACTTCCTGATTACCATCGGAGGTCTGCTCCTGACCCGCGTGATAATGCTGACTGTTTATTGGCTGACCAACAGAAAGCAATTTCAGGAATCTCCGTCAAAGAGAGTTCTGGTGTATGGGGTGGATGACAAGTCTGTTTCGATTCTGACTCGCTTACGTGCTTCCGGGCATTTCAGCGTTATGGGACTCTTGCTCTACGGTCCGAAAGACCAGGAACGCAAATTGGTGATGGGCAAGCCGATACTTCATTTTGAATCTGCAGAAGATATCATCCGCTTTAAGGAGAAATATAATCTCGACGGAATCCTTTTTGCGCATCGCAAAGATGTGAGGTCAGAGCAAAACCGCCTTATGAATTATTGTCAGGAAGCGGGTCTGAAGATGTATATTGTCCCCTCAATTGATGAATTGAGCGACGGCAAAATCAATTCCGGTGCCATCAGAAAAATCAAGATTGAAGACTTGCTCGGCAGGTCGGAGATTATGATTAATATGAAGGAAATCCGCGACAATTTCCACGGTAAGACGGTACTCGTCACCGGGGCAGCAGGCTCCATCGGCTCTGAATTATGCCGCCAATTGGCAGGATTGGGAATCAAACATTTGATAATGTTTGACAATGCCGAAACTGCTTTGCATAACGTGCGTCTGGAATTTGAGGATAAATATCCCGGATTATACTTCACTCCCATTATCGGGGATGTCAGATTGGAAAGACGTCTCGACCACGTTTTCCGCGCCTATAAACCGGATATTGTGTTCCACGCTGCAGCTTACAAACATGTTCCCCTTATGGAAGAGAATCCGTGTGAGGCTGTATTGGCAAACGTTCTGGGCTCGCGATTGGTTGCGGATAAATGTGTGGAATACGGCGCAGAAAAGATGGTTATGGTCTCCACCGACAAAGCAGTGAATCCGACTAATATAATGGGTTGCACAAAGCGCTTGGCTGAGATTTATGTTCAATCACTCGGTTTGGCTATTGAAAAAGGTGAGATAAAGGGGCGCACAACCTTCGTTACAACTCGTTTCGGCAACGTTCTGGGCTCCAGCGGTTCGGTAATTCCCCGCTTCCAGGAACAGATAGAACGTGGCGGTCCCGTGACTGTTACAGACCCGGAGATCCGCAGATTCTTCATGACAATTCCCGAGGCATGTCGCCTTGTGATGGAAGCGGCTACAATCGCCACCGGCACTCAGATATTTGTATTCGATATGGGCACCCCCGTGAAGATAGCAGATCTTGCAAAGAAAATGATTTCTCTGGCAGGTTTTGAAGAGGGTGTGGATATTCAGATTAACTACACCGGTCTTCGTCCGGGTGAAAAACTCTATGAAGAGGTGCTGGCAACTAAAGAGAACACTATACCTACGGAGAATGAACGGATTTTCGTGGCTAAGGTTCGGGAATATTCTTATACCGATGCCTCCCGGAGTGTGGCTGACTTGCGGAAATTGGCGAGTGATGTCGAGATAGAGGAGATGGTGAAGATGATGAAAGCAATAGTGCCGGAATTTATCTCAAAGCACTCCGAGTTCGAGAGGTTCGATAAGAAATAGATCTATTGATAAAGCGCTCATTTCAATCGCGCCACGATGGCTAACGCTTGGCAAAGTTATCGCTCATCAAGTCTGCCGGCGGTCAATTGGATTGGCATCCCTATAAAGATGGTAAAAAAATACCTTCAGGTTCATATAAACTTGAAGGCGTTGACTTCACATCCGTCATCATCCTCTAATTTTTAATACTATACGCTACGCGCATGCAATGCTCTCAGCTACGCCGATACGGGTAGGGGATGTGCAGCCTCTCCGAGGCTGAGTTATCTGTGAGGAGTTCTTCCCCGGCACACTCCATTACATTTCGCTTATGCCGGGGTTCGGCATGTAGCGCCATCTCCGATGGCAATTTGCTATTCGCGAATAATACTAATTCTTGATTCTTAATTTCTCAAGTATTGACCGGTCGTTGCGCAGGCGAGGAATTTTGCGTTGTCCACCTAATTTTTTATTTCCGCGGGTTGAGAGCCAACGGTCGAACGTGCCGGGTTCGCAACTTATAATTTCGGGAGGGTCAAGGAAAATATTACCGCTGCGCTTGGCGTCATAATCGCTGTTGAGTTCGCGCAAAGCCTTATCCAATACTTCAGCAAACTTCTCAATGCTGTCAGGCTTTTTATTCCATTCTATAGCCCATTGATGTCGCCCTTTGGTGTTATCGTGCGCGTAGAGTGGTCCGGCAGTGTAATTGGCTACAGATGCGTTTGTGGCTCTGCAGGCTGCGGCTATCCCTCTTTCGGCATTCTCCTCCATTAATTCTTCGCCGAAAGCATTGATAAAGGATTTTGTGCGTCCGGCAATGCGAATCTTTACAGGATTGACCGACACAACTTTCACTGTGTCTCCTATGCGATAACGCCATAGCCCGTTGCAGGAAGTTATCAGCAATTCGTAGGTCTTGCCCACTTCCACATCCTCGATACCGACAGCTTTATCCGTGTCTTCTCCGAGAGGGATGAATTCATAATATACCCCCACATCTATCAGGAGGAGCAGACCGTCGTTTTCCCTGGAGGCTTGAGTGGCAAAGAATCCTTCGGAAGCGTTGTAGGTTTCAAAATAATGCATTTGCCCCGGGTCGCACAATCGATTATATTCTTCCCGATAGGGTTCGAAGGAGATGCCTCCATGAAAGAAAACCTCAAGATTTTTCCAAATGTCGGTAACTCTTTCTTTCCCGGTCAGTTCACACGCATGGAGAAGCACTCTCAAAAACCATGATGGAACGCCGCTGAGATTGGTGATATCCTCTTTAATGGCGGCTTCGGTTAATTTTTCGAGTTTTATATTCCAATCCTGAAGCAGGGCTGTTTTTTTGTCGGGAACCCGGAAAAGATTTGCCATTGAGGGGATTTTATCTATCAGAGTTGCTGATAAATCGCCGACTTTTACTATGTCTTTATCTTGCCGGAGAATATTGGAGAATGACCCTCCGAGTATCAGACCTTTGCCGGCAAACATTTTCGACTCCGGATAATGGCGCAGGTATTGAGCCACAACATCATTGGCGCCGGGATAATGGTTGAGTTGAAGACTGTCGAAAGTTATAGGGATAAATTTGGAGCGACCGCCGGAGGTGCCGCTGGATTGAGCGAAATCCTTGCATTTCCCGGGCCATAAAATATCTTTTTCACCCTTGACGGCTCGCATGACGTATGGGCGAAATGCTTCGTAGTCTTTTGCCGGAACCGTTTCGCTGAAAATCTTTTTCGGATCTTTATTTTTAAGAAGGTTTTCAAAGCTATTCTCTTCTCCGTAGAGAGTTGTGGCGCCCCGGAAGAGAAGCCAACGGAGTTGGGAGAGCTGGATGGCGGCAGAATTCTCCGCCCACGCATCAACGCGTCGGGCGCGTTTGCGCATTAATATTTTTGCTAATGGCGTAAGATTCACTTTCAATTGATTATGAGGGTTGAGGTAAATTTAATCGGGTATTTTTGATTCGTTTAATTTGCCACCACAGCATAAAGCCTGCCACAATTGCCGAGAGCATGTCGCAGATAGGGAAAGAACTCCAAACACCTGACAATCCGAAATATCCCGGAAGGATGAGGAGCATGGGAATCATGAAAATTATCTGGCGTGTCAAACTCAAGAAGACAGCCTTTCCCGCCATGCCGAGACTTTGGAAAAAATTGGTAGCCACTATTTGGAACCCGACAATCCAGAATGCCAATGTGGTTATTTTCAAGCAATTCACCGCTGCGGCTATCTGGGCGGGATCAGTCATAAAGAGTGAAGCAATCTGGCGCGGCACAATATGACCGATGATGGAGCCCAAAGTGGTGATAACCAATGCTGAGAGTGCAGCCAAGCGGAGAGTCTTGAAAAGTCGGTTGAAATTTCCTGATCCATAGTTATAACCCAAAATAGGCTGCATACCCTGACAGATACCCATGACGACGAATACGAAAATCGTAACGAAGCGATTGAACACCACCACTGCAGCTATAGCATTATCTCCGCCATATTTGAGAAGGGAGTTGTTGACAATGGCATTGATGCATGACCCGGCGACATTGATAAGGAAAGGAGCCATGCCGATGTATAAGACAGATTTGATAACCTGCCAATTGAATTTGAATGTGCCTTTGACAAAGTGGAGAGTATTGTTTTTATTGAGGAAATGGCTGAAAACCCAAATTGCCGTGACGAGCATGGAGATGTCGGTNGCNATGGCTGCNCCNNNAATGCCCCAATGAAAACCGAAGAGGAATATTGGTGCAAGGATGGCATTTAGGACGGCTCCTATGATATTGGTGTACATAGCTTTACCCGGATATCCGGAGGCGCGCATGACATTATTGTATGAGAATGTAAAGTTAATCAGCACCATTCCGGGGAGCACCCAGAGGATAAATTCTCTGGCGTAGGGGAGAGTGGCTTCAGNCGCGCCGAATATCGTGAGAATAGGATCGANAAATATGGCAAAGCAAGTGATATATGCAAGTCCGNTNANAACTGTCAGTTGCACACNGTTGCCCANANTTATTTCAGCCATGCGCGTATCTTTCTGNCCGNGCACGATGCTTATTCTTGTGGCAGCACCTGCGCCGATGAGCATGCCCAAAGCTGTGGCAAGATTCANCACAGGGAAGGTTACGGCGATACCCGCCACAACGTCCGGATCTCCTATGGCATGACCGATGACAACGGAGTCGATGATATTATAGAGCGCAGTTACGACTGTGCCTATAACCGCCGGCAAACTATATTTGAAAAGAATTTTCCAAATAGGTGCCGTAGCAAGTTCTTTAAGTCTGTCTGGTTGCTGCATAACTCTACATTTCAAGTTGTTATTTATATTCAAATAATTGTTCGGCTCTGCTCCAATCCTGAGGGGTGTCTAAGTCGATACTTCTCGATGCGGGCATCTCTACGGGAAGAATATTTTTCATTTTAGAGATCTCTTCATGCCGGATGGCTTCGGCATCTATGACATAGACAGCTCCATTGAATTCCCACACTTTGGGTGCATCCTGGCGACGTGTGTAGTGTCCGTCACCTTTCGATATATGCAAAAAACCGTCGGAATCCGCTTCAAATGCACTGTAATAGGGATTTGTGCGAGCCTCTGAGACGGTAACCGCCATGTTGGCGCTTTTATCGGGGCAATCCGATTTCTTATTTCGCGATTCTTCAAAGGCGCGGATGCAATTCTCAATATCTTCGGGGGTGCGCAGAGGTGAGGTTGGCTGGAGCAACACCACTGCATCATAAATCTTTCCGTTGGCTTTCATATAATCCAGCGCGTGGATGATGACACTCCTGGAAGATGATGTGTCCTGCGCGAGTTCGGCGGGGCGCATAAAGGGTATGGAAGCCCCTTCATTGCGAGCCACTTCAGCTATTTCAGGAGCATCTGTGGAAACCACGACATCTTCCGCGGGGGCTATTGCGAGCGCATGACGGATTGTGTGTCCGATAAGAGGAATCCCTCCGAGAGGCTTAATGTTTTTGCCGGGTATCCCTTTGCTCCCTCCCCGGGCAGGTATGAGATAAAGATATTTCATAGCAAACGGAATTTTTTTACGGGATAAGGATAAATTTTTGAGGAGATTATTTTTTCTGCGATTTTTGTCGAAGCATCCGAAGCGTAATACGGATTTCTCCGCTTTCTCGCCAGTTCCTGCATCTTAGATGACAATAATTTCTGCAACCCGGCGTAGATATCCTCTTCGCTGACGCCGCAGTGAATTACTGACTCTCCACATTCCCGCCCTTTCTGACGCAGCCCGATATCCAGGGTCGGCACGCCGAGCGAGGGGACTTCCACCAATCCGCTGGAGCTATTGCCAAAGACCCCTTTGCTCAAACTGACGGCTGAAAGATAACGAAGGTGCCCTAAGGAAGGGATGATTTTAACCCGCCCTGCCATCTCTTTTTCAAATTTATGGAGTTCGGCGATTAGTGGAGCCGGGTTGATATCGTTATTGGGATAAGTAATGATAAACTTATATTCAGGACTCAATCTTTTCAAAGCATTCTGCATATTTTTTTGAATCTGCAAAGGCTCGGAATTTTCGAGAGTTGCCGCGTGTAGAGTGCCGACAAGGAACTTTTCTCCGGGATTCCAGTTGAGAGACTCCGNCAATTCNTTAAGGGTCATAAAGGNGGTTTTCAGGGAGNTTTCNACCCCTAACGCCNCGACTTGACATACATNTTNAGGCTNTTCTCCCATTTGAAGAATACGCGCAGCGCATAGCGGGGTTTCGGGGAAATGAATAGTCGCCATTTTCGTAATGGCATTTCTGATGCTGTCGTCGAAAGCACCTTCTGAAACTGTGCCTCCGGCTATATGGAAAATGGGTATGCCTGAGAGTAAAGCGGCGGATGCTATTCCGANCATTTCGCANCNGTCGCCCAANATGATTATTCCGTCAAGAGTGCNGTTTTTNAAATAATCGGCTGCTCCATGGGCAGCCATTGCCATTATTTCAGCCGGCGTTCCATAAGCCTGGAATATGGCGTCAGGTTGAAATCCGTCAGCGATTATCTCCTGAAAAGTATTGCCCATTTCCGGCATAAGGTGTTGATGAGTAACCATTATCAACGGTTCGCTTCCGAAAGAGCGCAGTTTCTCGGCGACTGAACGCAGAAGCCCCCAATCGGCGCGTGTGCCTGTAGCTATTACCAACCGCTTTTTCATAATTACAAATCTATTGAATCAATAAGTTCGTCGGCGATGAAATCGCGCGGAGCGGGCTTACCGATGATTTTATCCCATTTCATCGGAGATATTCCGTTGCCGGGTCTCTTGACTGTCAAATTTTCTTCGGAGAAAAATTCCCCTTTCTTTATATTTTTTGAGGCAATTATACTTTTACGAGCCACCTCCATATTGGGACGTTCACTGTCGGTTACGGTTTTATGTCCCGATCCGAGTGCTTCATCAATATGGCGGATCTGACTGACCATTTCGCGCAATTCCGAAGGCTCGAGCGAAGCTTTATGGTCGGGACCCGGGAGTTCCCGGGAGAGAGTGAAATGTTTTTCCACCACTTCGGCTCCTAAGGCGGCTGCCGCGACACTCACTTCGATTCCTTGCGTATGGTCGGAATATCCGGTACGCACGCCGAGTTTTTTAGCTATCTCCTTCATTGCAAGAAGATTAACATCCTTATAAGGTGTGGGATATTGAGTGTTGCAATGCAGAACGATAATATCTTCGCGTTTCAGTTTCGATTCAGAGGGATATTGAGGGTGCTGCCCTGTCAAGATTAAAATTGCATCTTCTATTTCAGAGAGTTCAGCCATTCCGCAAGAAAGGATTACGGGAGTGCCGATAGCGGCAATTTTTCTCAGGTAGGGGAGGTTAGTAATCTCTCCGCTTGGGATTTTGAAATAATCCTGACCTAATTCCGCGAGCAAGTCGATGGAAACGAGGTCGAAAGGGGTTGACATAAAGCCGATGCCTTCTTTTTCGCAGAGAGCTTTCAATTCTGCATAGTCGCTAAGGGGGAGATGAATTGCGCGACACATTTCGAGTTGCGATTCATCTTTGCCGGTTGTCTTTTTCTGATATTCCGCTTTCGGAGCGAAAGTGGAGATAACCAATTCGGGAACAGCAGTTTGGAATTTCACATAATCCGCTCCGGCAAGTTTTGCCTGTCGCACCATTTCACGTGCCATTTCAAGATTGCCGTTATGATTCACTCCCGCTTCAGCGATGATTATCGTATGCTTCATAATATTATTTCTTATCCCGTAATTCCCTGTGATAGAAGGGAAATCTAATCGGCTAAAATTAATTGTCTGTAAAGAAGATTGCTTCTTTTTGATATCGAGCCATGAGAGTGCCTGAAATCCAGTCGTCAACCGGCTTAACATCCATTTTCATAGCTTCGCGANNTATAAAATCCGTTATGGGGGCTCCGGCGNNTATCGAGCAAATGACANNTCCACCCAGGCGCNGATTAATTNCCATCAAAAGGAAACGCTCTTTTTTCGTGTCTTCAATAAATTGAAGGGTGACGGGTCCGCGAAATCCGAAATGTTTGAGCACGTCGCGACTGCGTTTGATTAATTCTTCTTTCCGGGTAGTGACGGTGCGGGTAACTTCTCCTCCCATTACTTCAAGGCGAATTCGGGGAACGGTTACGAGTATCTCCCCTTTTTGAGATACATAACAGTCGATTGTGTATTCTCGACTCTCTTCAATAAACTCCTGCACGAGATAATCCTGAAGATTTTCGAGGTGCATGAGGTCGTCAATATTTCTGAATACCTTTATTCCGCGAGAGGCTGAGCCGTGGCGCGGCTTGGCTATTGCCGGCATTTCGGCGTTTATGGCATTATAAGTCATCGGGATTCTGAAGCCGGCTTCCTNAAAGAGTTTGGCGGCTTCTACCTTATCAAACATCTTTTCGGCAAGTCCGGGTTCTATAACAGGTACAAACACATCCGGGAGTTCCTCCTTGCATCTGGCGGCTATTTCNATAGCCCCGTCGACGAACGGCAAGATAATGTCAATTTCATTTTCTTTGCAAATCCGGCAGATGTCTTCCACTACTTTCGGGTCGCGCCATTTCAAACCTACAATTACCTCGGAGATAATGGCGATGGGTACATCCTTGTCAAGTTCATAGCTTAAAATTTTCACTTCGCACCCCATACTTTTGCCGGAGCGAATGAGGAGTTCTGCCATTGATACGCGTCGGGCGCCTCCCAACATCAAAATATTTATTGTTTTAGCCATAAGTTAAGTCTTTGAAAAAATGAGGAGATTATACGTTGTAGATTCCCGGTTTGTACATAGCCAGATTTTCAGGGTTCAAGAACCATTTTACGGTTTCTCTTAGCCCCTCTTTGAGACTTACGCGGGGTCTCCAGTCAGTAAGTGAAGTGATTTGAGTATTGTCGCCACACAAGCGGAATACTTCTGAAGAGGCGGGGCGGATTCTTTCCGGATCGCGAACCCATTGAACCTCAACGTTCATTATTTCGGCAATGGTGTCAAGAGTTTTCTGCATTGAAATCTCTTTGCCGGTGGCGATATTTATCTCTTTCCCGATTGTTTCGGGTGATTCGGCTATAGCTACAAATCCCCGGCAAGTATCTTTAACGAAATTGAAATCGCGGGTAGGTGTCAGATCGCCAACCTTGATGATTCTTTCGCCTGAGGCAATTTGCGAAATAATTGTCGGAATAATTGCACGGGCTGATTGTCTCGGACCATAGGTGTTGAAAGGTCGCACGATAGTGACGGGGAGGTCGAAAGCGTTGTGGAAACTCAGAGCGATGGCATCCGCACCGATTTTGGAAGCAGAATATGGAGATTGAGGTTGCTTGGGNTGCTTCTCATCAATGGGCACGTAGCGNGCTGTGCCATACACTTCGGAGGTNGAGGTNACAAGCANTCTTCCCACTCCGGCATCCCNACATGCCTGACAGATGTTGAGGGTTCCTTTGACGTTTGTGTCAATATATGAATCGGGAGCTACGTATGAATAAGGGATGGCGATGAGAGCCGCAAGGTGGAACATGACGTCTGCATCTTTGGCGAACTCCCTGCAGAAGTTGGGGTCGCGCACATCTCCGGTGATGATTTCCAAATTAGGATGTTTAACTTGCTCAAGCCATCCCCAATTATTAAAAGAATTATATTGAGCCAAGGCTCTAACATGATAACCTTTTTCAAGTAANGTTTCTGTGAGATGACTGCCGATAAAACCATCAGCACCGGTGACGGCTGCTTTTTTCATATTTAATCTTTTTGAGACTTATTCTTAGGGGAAAATGTGCCGATATGCCGGCGTTTCTTTTCTTCAAATATATCCGAGAGGGTGAGGAGTATGGCTGTTTCTTCCACATCTCCGAATTCATCGTTGACGGCTGTGCCGAACATCCTCATAGTGGGAGATAACGACATATAGGCATTCACAAGAGGAGGTATGTTTTTGCCTGCTTTCCTGATATGAGAATGAAGAATTTTATAATCTTTCGAGAAGTNNTCTTCGGTNAGAATATTCCGCATATACTTTTCATCAACGTTGAGGGGGAGAGGATTGCGCGGGAAGACCNGATTATCCGGGTCGGGAAAATGTTTTTTGAGAAAATAAAGGNTTAAATNGCGTTCTTCCGGGCCATAAGNGGGATACATCGTAACTTTGCCGAAAAGATATTTAATTTCGGGATAAATCACGGTCAGGGCTCCCAAGCCGTCCCATAGATTATCGAGAGCGTAAAGAGCGCGTTGAGAGAATCCGGAAGCCTGATATTCCACCGATACAAAAGATCTTCCGAGTTCAATCGTGTGGGGAAGAATCTCTTTCAGGAATCTATCGGAGAATTCAAACATGTGGGAGGTGGCTATTCTGGGGACTTTTTCAGAGATGAATTTAATATCTTTCCCCAGGATGAAGCGATAGCCTCCGACGATGGCGGAGTGTTCCGGGTCCCACACAATCAATTGGCGACATGGAGGATCCATAAGGTCGAAATCATCTATGTCGCATGCTTTTCCAGTGCCGCCGCCGGCAGCGCGAAAAGCTATTTCGCGCAGTCTGCCGATTTCGCGCATAGTGTTGGGCGCGTTGTGGGCATCCAGGACATATATTTCATTGTGAGCCTTGTTGGAAGAGCGTAAACGTCGTTCTTCTGTCAATTCTGCAAGTATANGATTGCGCGGTATTTCCGAAATTATCTCTTCCATATTGATTTTCGCAAATNATTCACAATACGCAAAANTAACAAAATATGTTGAAATANGCAATATATATNTAATCCGGTTGGCAANCGGAGCAGNAAACNTTTAATAGTCGGAGAAGAGTTGGGGTTTGAATACGAGTCCGACGCGTAAACGGGAGTGGAATTGATTGTAGTCCAAAAGGTTCTCGCCATATCNGTTGTAANATTGCNCGNAAAGATTGACATTCGCTTNTTTGTCGACTTTCCATGATGCCTCTATGATGGTGTTCCAATTCAAAAACCATNCGGCACGCTTTATNAGTNTCACTCCTCCTTGCCAACGTTTGTTGCGTGAGGTCAAATTGAATCCTACCTGAAATATGCCGGTGTAGCGGAGAATGTCGCGATTGTTCATTCCGTCGACTATCGGTATCCAATATTTAGCGTGGACCATCAGCCAATCATTCACCACAGCCGATCCTGCTAAAGAAATCTTATTCCATGATCGGGAGGCATCGCCGTCTCTGCCGTTGGATTCGTGCTCAAAGATAAGAGTCATTTTACCGAGATATCTCCCTTTTGAGAAGAACGGTTTGGTCCATCCGATGCCGGGATTGAAATTCATATCCCGCATTGGCATGGAATTCTGGAAAACATTCCAGAATGTTTTCTGAGTATAGAAGAGATATAGATAAGTTTGCCATGGGAGCACAGCGTTGGTAAGACGTATAGCCAGGGAAATCTGAAATTTAACGTCTGAATTATATTTGTCGGGCTTTTGTCCGATGGCAGTGCCGACTGTGAAGTAATTGTCTTTATATAATCCGAAGAAAGGTCCGAGAAACTCCTTTTTAATGGAGTCGGTCATTACCTTTTGATTGGGAGTGCCGAGAATCTGGGAATGAGCCGAAAAGGTAAGGCACAGGATTACNNACGAAGTCAGNATATGTCTGTAAGATTTTTNAAGCAAATTNTTCAACAGGCNACTCATAATNGGAAAAATATCTTATTTTACTTCAACTTTTTTAGTAGGGGGTAATTCTGAATTTCTTTTATCTATTGTCTTCACGACCTTATCAGCCAATTCGCTGAAGGCTTTGGCTTCGGGAGAGAAGAATTCTTCGTTGCCGGAAAGGGCTGCAATCTGAAGTGCGGAAGGATTTCCGGAATCGGCATCTTTGCATATATCGGCAACAATTGGAATCTCCTCAAGCAAGGGTACGTGTAATTCTTCTGCAAGGCGTTTAGCGCCACCATTGCCGAAAATATAATATTTCTCATCGGGATGAGGAGCGGGCACGAAATATGCCATATTTTCCACTATGCCGAGCACCGGAACGTTAATCTTATCTCCTTGGAACATGGCTATACCTTTGCGTGCATCAGCCAACGCAACTTCTTGAGGTGTGGAGACAATGATAACGCCTGTGATGGGGAGGGTCTGCACCAGAGTGAGATGAATGTCGGAAGTTCCCGGAGGCATGTCGATGAGGAAATAATCAAGGTCTCCCCACCACGCATCCGAAATCAATTGCTTCAGGGCGTTGGATGCCATTGAGCCACGCCATAAGACAGGGGAGTTCTTGTCTACTACAAATCCGATTGAGAGCATTTTAACCCCATATCTTTCCACCGGCTCTATCCAATCGCGACCTTCCTGATTCACCATATACAGTTTTTCGTCCTCCACGCCAAACATTTTAGGCATTGAGGGTCCGAAAATGTCGGCATCCAGGAGTCCTACTTTATACCCTTTAGCCGCAAGAGCGATTGCGAGGTTGGCTGCCACTGTGGACTTTCCCACACCACCCTTGCCGGAAGAGACCCCGATAATATTTTTCACCCCCGGCAGGAGCGCCGGAGCCGGAGCGGGAACAGGCTTTTTAAATTGGACATCAATATTCCCTTTGATTTCCAACTCTTCACCGAGAGCTTGCTGCAACGCAGCTTCGGCGCTTCTGACAACGGATTTAACAAAGGGGTCGGTAGGCTTGTCGAAAATCAAAGAAAATGAAACTTTATTTCCGTCAATACGGATATTGTCTGCAATCATTTCGTTTTCCACAAGACTCTTGCCATTGCCCGGATAGCGAACATTGCGCAATGCGTCAATAATAAGGTTGGGATATATGGTCATAGCGTTCAGGATTTGCAATAAGTGAGTAAATATTGTTAATTCAAGGTATCAGGATTGAAGCGAGGAATAGACCGATAATCATCTTTTTCCAAGTCTGTGGTGTCGGGCTCTTTTAAATCACCCGAGCCGATTCGGAACGAGATGTATTTTATTGTTTTTCCGCGAGATAGCCATTGAAGTTCATAAAAAGTTTTAATCTGAGTCAATGAATCATCTCTGCCATCGGCATAAAGGTCAGATGTCTCTTCAAGAATATCTAGATTGTTGAGTTTCGCCATTCGGCGGGTATATTCAAAGAGGAAAGGGGAATCAGTCTTCAGGTTGATTATTCCTTCGGGTGCCATAATTTTCCGATAAGCCTTTATGAAGCGAGTCGAGGTGAGGCGTTTGTTGACTTTTTTCATCTGAGGGTCAGGAAACGTAATCCAGATCTGTGAAATTTCGGCAGGCTTGAAGAAATTTTCAATCAGCTCAATTTCAGTGCGCAAAAATCCGGCATTAGGAATATCCTCTTTTATAGCACGGAGGGCCCCCGTGTACATGCGAGCCCCTTTGATGTCAACTCCAATAAAATTGCTGTGGGGAAAGCGGGTTGCCAACCCAACCGTATATTCACCTTTGCCGCAACCCAATTCGAGGGTTATGGGATTTTGATTATTAAAAAAATTTTCGTTCCAATTCCCTTTTAGCGGGAAGCCGTCGGCAAGAAGAATATCGCGCGGACATTGCACAACATTCTTCATCTGTTGCATTTCGGCAAATTTTTTCAGTTTATTCTTTCCCATATAAAACATTAAGACCCCTTATCGCCGAAGCGAAACGGGGTCTTGAATAAAAATTTCAATTTCAAATTATCAACTTAACACTTTTCTTGTTATTAGTGGTTTTTACAGTTAGCACCATTATTCCGGACGGGAGTTCGGATACAGGAATACTGACTGAATTTTCCGATGGGGTTAAATATATTTTTAACGCTCCTGCGACATCCCATAATTGCACGGATTCAATCAGGTCTGAACTCTGAATTGATATTTCGGATTTATTCAGGGCAATTTTGATTCCGTCGCCGGCATCAGTCAAATCGGGGTTTTCCACGCCGGTCGTGCCTTCCGAGTAGATATTAAACTGTCCCCAGGCAGGGTGTGCTTTCCAGGCGTCTAAAGAATCATCGCTGACTTTGAGTTTAATGTCGGCGGGATTGATGCCGTCGAATGCGTCATCGTGGGTGTCGGGGATGTTTGATTCAAGGGCAGTGGCATCAATATGAGTCAAGTAGTTTCCACCATGGAAAATATTTTGACCAACTGATGTTAGGTTGCCGCCCAACACGACTTCGTTGATTCCTGAATTGGAGAAAGCGAAGTGTCCGATAGAGGATGCGTTTGTTATGGCGTCATTAGGAGTATAAGAAACGCAGTTGGCTGCAAAGAGAGGGGGCACATTTGCCGGAGTCCCCTCAAGGAGCACAAGATTTCTATTGTTCATCAAGGTTCCTTCATTGAATTTCGCTTCAGAGTTAAGGGTTAATTCTGAAAGGTAATCCATTCCTGCGAGAGCGTAAGGAGCAAGGTGTTGCACATCCGGGAGCATCAAAGCGGTAATTGCAGTGTTGCTGAAGGCTTCGGTGCCAATCTCTTTTATTTTGAAAAGGTCGAGCGTTTCCAAAGAAACATCGCCGGAGAAACACTTTTCTGGGATTGAAGTAACCTGAGTGGAGGATAAATTAATATCGGTTAATTTCGGGCAATTGGAGAAAGCTCCTTTGCCGATGGTCTTCAAAGTAGAAGGGAGTGAAACGGACTGAAGATTTTTGCAATCATAGAAAGCAAATTCTCCGATTTCCGTTACACCTTCCGGAATTTGAACTGAAGTAATGTTGGAAGCGGCGAAAGCACCGGCTTCGATAACTCCGAGGTCATTGGGAAGGGTGATGCTGGAACATTCGGAGCGGAAGAAGATATAAGCCGGCAGGCGATCCGACTGAAACATTGATTTCCCCATATAAGCCGGAACACGAGAATTATAACCCGTGATTTTCAAATTGGAGATGTCAAGATTCTTCACGGCTGAGGGGAGAGATTTCAAAACCACGAGGTCTCTGACATCGCCTGTGCCTGACACGGACAATTCATTTTCTGCTTCAGCGGGATTGAATTCTTCTGCAAGTTTTCCCGGAGTAATATCAATAGCTGACATTTCAAAAGCGAAACTTGCTGCTAAAGAAAGGAATATGTAAGAAGGATATTTCATTTCTGTCTATATTATGGGGAGAGTATATTAGGTTAAAATTAATTCATTACCAAAATCTTTGTCATTCTGCTTTCCTTGCCTCCATCGGCAGAGGTAGCCAAAATGTAATACACACCGGTGCGCACACGCTGATGATGCATATTGTAGACATCCCATTGCACTGAGCCGGCTTCGGCTCTACCGAGTTCGCGCACGAGTGAGCCTGTGGAGTCAACTATTTTTACGAGGGCATTTTCGGGAAGTCCATCGATTGTGACCCATCCGTAATAGTCGGGTGCAACCGGATTCGGAAATGCTCTGACAGCATCTTTTTCCTCTTCCGGGCGTTCGGCTGATCCTCCGATGAAGAATTCGCACAGACCTTTATCTGTGGAAATCATGATGGAGTTGGTGGAAGGGATATATTGCAATTGATATATGTTGTCGGAAATAAGATCCGAATTATCTGAAGTAAATTCACACAATACTTTTTTGCAGTCGGATGAGGTTACAACGATACCAGCTCCGACAGTGCCAATCCATTTTCTGCCATTCTCATCGGCGGTCATTGAGTTAACGGGGACGCCGCTGAGGAGATAGTCGGCATAAGATGTGCCGTCGTTTCTTGAGATTTTGACGCGATTCATGATTGCCTGACCTTGCAAAAGGTTGCGCGGCTGCATGTAGTAGAGTCCTGACGCGTTGCCATGCCACACGATTCCGGTCTCTTGATCTTCATAGAGGAAACGTGGACTGTAAAGGTCAATTTTACCTCCATCCTGGTCGGTTACAGACTTAAAGGAAACGACTTTATCATCTGAAGTATTGTCAGGNGTGCNCNGGTGNTTTATAACGAACANTGTCGATTNANCCATNAATATCAACATGTTNCGATTTACAGAACTTTTAAGTGGCAAGAAAGAGTTTACAGCCGCGGGGGCGTCGCCGTTGGATCTTGTGATAAGTTTCTTAAACGGACGGGCGGATGCGGCATTTTTAGATGCTTTTCTGTCTGCTGCGGTCAGATAGCGGAATTCAAAGATAGAAGGATTTTCTCTGTTGTTAAAGAGTGCCCATAGGGTGCCGTCAGCGTCAAGTCCGGGATTGGAGAATTGACACAATTGTTTCCAAGTTTCTTGAATGGGGTTGNTTTCAACGTAGCCCGGCANGGAAGCAGTGGGGTCGCNCGGGAAAGAATAATGGAGAATATCTTCCGGGTNGTCAAGATTCAGACGANTGATGCCGGAGAAGATCGAACCCATCCACACANATTNGTCATCGNTATTATCCACGACTAATCCGTCAGGGTNGAAACNGGTGTATGTTTGAGCAGGGTTTGTATAAGCCGGAGCAAACCGAGTCCATCTGCCGTCTTTCAGTCCGGAGAGGAGAATCGGGTCGTTGAGACGCATGGTGTTGAAGCAAGCCTCAATGCCGTGATTATTAACGAGTGCCCCATAGCGGGGATGATAAGCCATAGCTCGGCTTATATATACCGATGGCGCATTGGGCATTGCATAATCGCGGGTTACAATTGGGGTTTTATCCGAATTCACTTTAGCACTTCTGATCCCTTTTCGGGGCAAAGCAGTGAAAAATTCTTTTTGATCCCAGGATGAACATGTACGCACACCGACATCATCCGATGGGCGGTAAGAAATCTCTTCTTTTGTTTTATTCNCGTTGAGTNAATAAATTACATTGAATGAGCGTGTGGCAATCACCGCTTTGTCAGGCAATTGCCCGTAATCAAACACATAATATCCCTGACGTTCCTTATCCTTTGTCAGGGTGCCGTCATTATTGATGAAATATGTCTGGAGCATATTATCTCCCGTTCCGGCATTTGCGTGGAGCAAGAAGCAATTGTCGGCAAGAGGGAAGATGTGCATAACAGCCGGGGTGGTGGAATGTTTAGTATATTCCGAGATTGATGAGCGGGCGTCATTAATGCCGGCGCTGTAAAGATCGCCCTTACAGGCTATGAACAGTTTGTCACCGATGGCTGTGATGCAGTCGAGCGGCGTACTGTAGTTGCGTGATTCAGCAACCTCCATTTTCTTATCGTCAATAGCCAGATAGCCGAAATCAGTAGCGATCCACGCAATATTTCGTTTAGGGTCGAAACTTACATATCTAACATCTTTTGAGCCGGGCATATTGGCGTGTTTGAGAGCGGCTACATTATAGATTTCGCCGGAGTCAAAGAGAAGGTCGATATTATTATCGGCATAGACGATAATCAAATATTTTCTAAAAGGATTATATTCTATATATCTGACATCTGTAGCCACCATATTATGCCGGCTTGCAGCCGCAACAATTTCATCGCTCTCTTTATCAAGATAATATAGAGAGCAATCCGGGATTGATAGTTCCGGTTCTTCTTTAATGAGGGTGCGATTGTAGCCCATAAAGTAGGCGCGTGTGGGGGNGTCAACGACCCTGACAACAGAATTGTCGAATGAAGAATAAGATTTCCAATCACCAAAGATTGTAGCGCCATTTACGGATATTGATGCCACAACTGCAATGAGTGAAAATATGAGGGTGCTAATGATTTTTTTCATTTTATAATAGTAGATAATTTCTAATCAAGTTTCAAGATAGATTAAAAGTCATTCCGAAGATAGTCAAACAATTGGCTGATAGCGCGTCCGCGATGAGAAATTTTGTTTTTAGCGTCCGGATCCATTGATGCAAAAGTTTTGCCTGATTCCTTGGCAATGAATATAGGGTCGTAGCCGAAACCGGCATTCCCATCGCGTTCTTTGGCAATTTCNCCTNCCACTTNTCCAAANAATTGCTNGACTTCATTACCGATGATAAGGGTTATGACTGTCTGAAAACGTGCGGAGCGATTCTCTGCATTTTCCAGATTTTTCAGAAGAAGCGTCATATTATCTTCCGGCGAGCAATGCTCTCCGGCATAACGGGCTGAAAGCACGCCGGGCGCTCCGTCGAGAGCATCCACGAGCAACCCCGTGTCATCGGCAAAACAATCTTTTCCATACCGTTCTTTTACCCATTGAGCCTTTATTAAAGAATTTCCTTCGAGAGTGTCGGCTGTTTCGGGAATATCGTCATGACATCCGATATCCTCCAGAGAGAGGATATTGAATTTATCGCCTGCTATGCGTCTGATTNCGCTCAACTTATGANCGTTATTGCTNGCAAAAACCAATTCTTTAACAGTGTTCGACATTTTTTTAGAATAATCAAAGAAAGATTCTTTTCCCTTAACATTAACGTGATGACAATCTGTTTTATTGTAGATTAGTCTGCTGCAAACCATCCTTTAACATTCATTAGCAAATGTTTCAGTCGGTGAATGCAAGTTCGTCTGCTTCACTATTAAGGAAGCGGAAATCTTAACCGATGACTATATTTACAATTTTGCCCGGAACCACAATGACTTTGCGAATCTCTTTCCCTTCGAGCCATTTGGCTGCAGCGGGATTTTCCAAAGCGAGTTTTTCCACTTCTTTTACGGAAGCACCCGCTTCAACTTCCATGACGAATCTTGATTTTCCATTGAAGCTTACCGGATATTTTACTTTATCTTCTTTCAGGGCTTTTTCATCCCATTCAGGCCATTCGGCATCCGCTACGCTACCTTCATGACCCAATTGATGCCAGAATTCCTCAGCCAAATGCGGCGCGAATGGAGCCAAAAGACGAGTCATGATATCCATAGCCTTCGGGTTTGTGGATTTTTGAGCGGTCAATTCATTCAAGGCAATCATGAATGCAGCCACGGAGGTGTTGAATGAGAAGTTTNCAATATCNTGAGTAACTTTCTTTNTGAGTTTATGGANGCTTTTCTTTGTTTGCTCAGGCATATCTTCTTTATTATCAAAGTNGGTTTTTGAGAAAAGCGCCACANGTTNTTTCAAGAAACGGTTGACCCCGTCAATGCCGTTGGTGTCCCAAGGTTTAGATTGTTCGATAGGTCCGAGGAACATTTCGTATAGGCGGAGTGTGTCAGCACCATATTTTTCAACAATATCATCGGGATTGACAACGTTGAACATTGATTTTGACATTTTTTCCACGGCATATCCACAATGATATTTCCCGTCTTCGAGAATGAACTCAGCATCTTTATAATCGGGTCGCCAGTTGCGGAAAGCCTCGATGTCGAGAATGTCATTGTTGACGATATTGATATCCACGCGAATGGGGGTAGTGTCATAATTCTCTTTCAATCCGCGGCTTACAAAAGTATTGGTGTCCTTAATGCGATACACGAAATTGCTTCTGCCCTGAATCATACCTTGGTTGACGAGTTTTCGGAAAGGCTCCTCCTTCACCACCAATCCGAGGTCGAAAAGGAATTTATTCCAGAAGCGGGAATAAATAAGGTGTCCCGTGGCGTGTTCGGCGCCTCCGACATAGAGGTCGACATCCTGCCAATATTCATCTGCCTCTTTGCTTACGAGGGCGTCAGAATTTCTCGGGTCCATATAACGAAGATAATAAGCCGACGAACCTGCAAAACCGGGCATAGTGCAGACTTCAATTGGATATCCCTCCTTAGTCTTCCAGTTTTTTGCGCGTCCGAGCGGAGGCTGACCGTCGGAAGTGGGCAGATAACTGTCGACTTCCGGCAAGAGGAGCGGCAATTCATCTTCATTCATCAGGTAAGGAACGCCATCTTTATAATATACAGGGAATGGTTCGCCCCAATATCTTTGGCGAGAGAAGATGGCATCGCGAAGACGATAATTTACTTTCACTTTGCCCAAGCCTTTTTCTTCAATGAATTTTTTAGTTTTTGCGATGGCGTCTTTAACCTGCAACCCGTTAAGATTGAGTTCCGGTCCTTCCGAATTCATCATCACACCCTCTTTGGCATCAAAACTTGCTTCTGACACGTCAGCGCCTTCAATCAAGGGAATAATCGGGAGATTGAAATGTTTTGCAAAAGCGTAGTCGCGGGAATCATGAGCGGGCACAGCCATTATGGCACCTGTGCCATAACCAGCCAATACGTAGTCGCTGATATAGATGGGTATTTCTTTGCCGGTCAGCGGATTTATAGCGTATGAGCCGGAGAAGACGCCGCTGACTTTCTTGTCGATTTGGCGTTCGCGTTCAGTCTTGTGACTCACCTCCTTAAGATATGCATCAACAGCAGGTTTTTGCTCAGGAGTTACGAGAAGATTCACATATTCCGATTCCGGGGCTAAAACCATAAAGGTAACGCCAAACACTGTGTCGGCTCTGGTAGTGAAAATTTCCAGTTTCAAATCGGAATCCTTGACACCGAATTTCATTTCAGCACCTTCACTTCTGCCAATCCAATTTCGTTGAGTCTCCTTCAATGAGTCTGACCATTGCAGTTTTTCCAAATCGGCAAGAANACGGGGAGCATAAGCTGAAACTCTCANANACCATTGATTCATNATTTTCTGTTCAACCGGGTNTCCCGCCTCTGACGCTGAGTCCTTCAGACACTTCATCNTTGGCAAGCACCGTGCCGAGAGCTTCACACCAATTTACCATCGTCTCTCCCTGATAGGCGATTCGATAATTCATCAACACTTCCCGACGCTCTTTTTCATTCATGGAGTTCCATTCATCAGCCGTGAAAGAGAGGTCTTTGCTTTGAGCGGCATGAAGATTCTCAGTGCCGAATTTTGAGAAGTGTTCTTCAAGTTGAGATATAGGTAATGCTTTATCGGCTTTCAAATCATAATAATGATTAAACATTTGCATGAAAGCCCATTGAGTCCATTTGTAGTATTCCGGATCGCAAGTGCGGACTTCGCGATTCCAGTCAAAAGAGAATCCGATTTTGTCTAATTGGCTTCTGTAGCGTGCAATATTGTCAGTAGTTGTTTTCTCCGGATGTTGTCCGGTCTGAATAGCATATTGCTCTGCCGGCAATCCGTAGGCATCATATCCCATCGGGTGAAGAACATTATAACCTTNCTGGCGTTTGTAGCGTGAAAAAATGTCACTTGCAANGTAACCCAAGGGGTGACCGACATGTAGTCCGGCGCCCGAAGGATAGGGGAACATATCCAAGACGTAGAATTTCTTCTTGTCAGGATTGATTTCTGCACGATAAATATTGTTGTTGCGCCAATATTCTTGCCAACGGCTCTCAATTTCTCTATGATTGTATTCCATGATGTGGAGATTGAAATGTAATCTATTAAAATAATTTACAAATTTAGTAAAAAAACTTCATAAAAGTTTATAAAAAGATATTTTGATGATTTTGACAGTTTTGATAAAATTTTTTGACGTTAATATTGTTATATAAAGTACAGATATAACCTAAAAATAAATAATTTATGAGAATAATCGCATCTATTATGCTGGCTGCGCTTCTTTTGCCTGCCGGATTGATGGCAAAAAAAACTCAGCCGAAGCCGGCTCCCGTGAAGACAACTCCCGAGTGGATTGAGAATGCAGTGATATATGAAGCCAATTTACGTCAGGGCACGTCTGAACGCAACCTGAAAGGTCTTCAGAAGAGACTCCCCTTGCTTAAGGATTTAGGCGTTGACATAGTCTGGTTGATGCCTATTCACCCTATCAGCGAAAAAAACAGAAAAGGTACTTTAGGTTCTTATTATGCGGTGCAGGATTATAAGGCTGTCAATCCTGAATTCGGCACAATGGAGGACTTGAAGGAATTCGTCAGGACCGCCCATGCCCACGGCATGAAGGTTATTCTTGATGAAGTCTGCAATCACACCGGTTGCGATAACGCTTGGGTTACGGAACATCCCGAATATTATGCGAAAGACAAAAAAGGAAATATGTACGGACCCTTCGACTGGACTGATACATACAAATTGAATTATAAAAATCCGGCAACTGCCGATGCAATGATAGATGCCTTGAAATTCTGGATTACAGAGGCTGACATCGACGGTTATCGTTGCGATGTGGCTGGAGAAGTAGACACTGAATTCTGGGAAAAGGCTATTCCTGAATTGAATGCCATCAAGCCCGTGTTTATGCTTGCCGAATCCTCAAAACCGGAACTCCTGAGTGTTTTCAACGCCGATTATGCATGGCCCATGAAAGACCTCTTCAATGATATTGCCGCTTCGCAAGGGGTCAATAAATATGCGCAGGAGCATCAACAGAATCGCAAGCGTGCTGCAGCGATTGACATTTATGAGTTGCTGCGCGAACAGAGCAAGGAATATCCGGCAGGTTCAATTCACATGAATATGGTGACCAATCATGATTTGAATTCATGGGAAGGGACTGAATTTGATCGTTATGGTGATGGACTGGGAGCGTTCATATTGCTAAGTTATACTCTTCCGGGCATGCCGATGATGTATACCGGACAGGAAGTGGGCTTTAACCATGCCTTTGAATTCTTTGAACAAGACCCTGTGCAACCTGATTATACACCTAATCAATTGACATCATTCTATGAAATGCTTAATGCTTTGAAGCATAATCATTCCGCTTTGAATGCATCCGGACAATTGGATACCATGCAAATTTGGGATACGACTTCTCCTGATCTGCTGGCATTTACACGTAGTGATGCTCAGGGAGATAATGTCACAGTTATAGTTAATCTTTCCGCTCAACCTCAGCAGATTACTTTCACAGATTTAGTGCCTAAATCTGACGGAATGATAAATTACTTCACCGGCGCGCCGGCGCAACTCCCTTCTCAACTCGGCGCCTGGCAATTTGAAGTCTGGGTCAATGAATAAATCCATAAATTAATATAGATACAAATGCGGATTTTCGGCAATTGGTGAGAATCCGCATTTGTTTCAAATGTAGATTCCGCAAATTTTGCTGATTTGAAGAAAATTGTTATTTTTGCAATATAAGAGATAAAAAATCAGATCTATAATAGATGGACAGGAAGAAAGTTAAATACCCTGTAGGTGTACAAAGCTTTCAAGAGCTGCGCGAAGGCGGATACGCGTATGTAGATAAAACTGCTTTTATTTTCCAATTGATGGAAGGTAAGTATTATTTTCTTTCTCGTCCCCGACGCTTCGGTAAGAGTTTACTACTCTCAACTATGGAGGCCTACTATTTGGGCAAGAGGGAACTATTCAAAGGTTTGGCACTTGATTCACTGACAGAGGATTGGGAGTCTCACCCAGTCTTTCATCTCGATCTCAATTATGGTGAGTATAGTCAATCCGAAGATCTGAACGAAATTTTAAATAACCACCTCGCAAAGTGGGAAAGAGAATATGGATTTCTTCCTTCTACTTCTTCAGCAATATCCCCAAGTGTAAGATTTAACAATATTATCCGTCTCGCTTACGAAAAGACCGGGAAGAAAGTGGTGATATTGATAGACGAATATGATAAGCCCCTTTTGAATACTATTCATAATGAGGCACTTGCTAATGTATATCGTTCTCAGCTCAAGGCTTTCTATTCCAATCTGAAGACCATGGATCCCTATATCGAAATAGCCATGCTTACGGGAGTGGCACGCTTCTCGAAAGTGTCAATTTTCTCAGATCTTAATAATTTACGAGATATATCATTTGAGAATAAATATTCATCCATTTGTGGCATTACCTCCGAAGAACTTGATGAATATTTCAAGGAAGGTATTTCGGAACTTGCAGAGAATTTAAATTTGTCATATAAAGATGCGCGCGAGCAACTGCGCCTCAACTATGACGGCTATCACTTCAGCAAGAAGAGTCCCGACATATATAATCCCTTTAGTCTTGTAAACTGCTTTGCCTCGGGAGAAATAGGAGAATATTGGTTTTCCAGCGGCACCCCGAGTTATCTGGTGCGTCTGCTTGAAAAGGACTTTTTGGATTTCAAAGAAATTTCTCCGTTGTATATATATAGCTGAGAAGTGCAA
>WFMC01000043.1 GCA_009177205.1 Bacteroidales bacterium | reverse complement strand
AAGAGTAAAGGTTTTAATTCCATTCTTACGTCCGGCAATGTGTATCGNGCATGGTTTCAAGCCAAAAATGATAGTCAAGAATNTGATATAATTTACGNTGGNGGGTCTACCTTTATTGTTNCGGATTTTTTATCCGAANATAATAAATTTTAATAAATTTCAGNTTNTATAGCGCATATTTCANAAAAAATTCCNATATTTNCACTGCANAATGCTAAAAANGAGGATAAAANCNCATCNCAACNNAGATAACTAATTAAANATNAAATAATTAATAATTTTTAGACATTTAAAGCAATGACTAAAGCTGATATTGTAAATGAAATATCTCGCAGCACAGGTCTTGATAAGGCTGCAGTGCTCCAGACAGTGGAAAAGTTCATGGACGTTATGAAAGAATCCATGGCTAACGGAAATAATGTTTATCTCCGTGGTTTCGGCAGCTTCATCATCAAAACTCGTAAAGAAAAAACTGCTCGTAACATCTCCAAGAACACTTCTCTCATAATTCCGGAACACAAAGTACCCGCATTCAAGCCCTCTAAGGTATTCCTTGAAGAAGTGAAGAATAACAACAAATAATAACCCTCGACTAATAATTATTCAATTATGCCAAGCGGAAAGAAAAGAAAAGGCCACAAGATGGCAACTCACAAGCGTAAGAAAAGACTTAGAAAGAATCGTCATAAAAAGAAATAATAGATTCTGATATAAATTCTTTCGCTTAATAACGGATTTTCTTCATATTCTCCATTGCGAGACGACAAGGATTATCCTAAACTAAATAAATTGACAAACTGCGAGTAGGGGGGTTAAATTTAAAATCTCTATCAGCAGTTTGTCTTTTTTGTTATCTAAAAATCTTTTCCGACTAACTTAATCTATCTGAATTAAAGAGGATTATGGTCGGAAATCACCCCTGAAAAGATGAAAAGTGAACTAATTGTAGACGTTCAAGAAAAAGAAATTTCGATTGCTCTGCTCGAAGACTCCAAACTCGTTTCGCTTCAAAAGGAGAGTCGCAATCAGGCTTATGCCGTGGGAGACCTCTATTTGGCTAAAGTGAAAAAGATTATGCCGGGGCTTAACGCAGCTTTCGTTGACGTAGGCTATGAAAAAGACGCTTTTCTTCATTATNTCGATTNGGGTCCTCAATTCTCAACCTTCTCTGCTTATCTTNATGAATGTTTTAAAGACCCGAAGAAGGTGCCCAATATCTCTAAATTTCCCCGACTTCCGGATATTCCCAAAAACGGAACTATAACCGATCTTCTCCAACCCGGAAAACAATTATTGGTGCAAATCGCCAAAGAACCGATATCTTCCAAAGGTCCGCGACTGACAACTGAAATCACTTTCACCGGACGCTTCATGGTACTTATTCCGTTTGGCGACAAAATCTCCATTTCTCAAAAAATAAAATCTACAGAAGAAAAAATTCGTCTTCGCCAATTAATCGGAAGTATAAAGCCGAAAGGATTCGGAGTAATTGTCAGGACATCTGCAGAAAATAAGCGTGTCGCGGAATTAAACAATGAGATGAGAACCCTGCTGAATTGCTGGGAAGATTCTATCGCTAAAATGCAACGCTCCACTCCCCCGGTGCTGATTTTTGAAGAAGAATCAAGAGCAGTCAGCCTGATACGCGACATTTTCAGTCCCAATTTCGAAAATATTTATGTGAATGAGGCTGAAACTTTCACGCAAATTCAGAATTATGTCGCCCTTATTGCTCCAAACAATAAAGACATTGTGAAACTTTACACCAAAGATATGCCGATTTTTGATGCCTTTAACATCACTCGGCAAATCAAAAGCAGTTTTGGCAAAACTGTAAGTTTCAAAAGCGGAGCATATATAATCATCGAACACACTGAAGCACTCCACGTCATTGACGTCAACTCGGGAAATAGAAGCAAGGCGGGAGTCGACCAGGAAAGCAATGCGCTCGAAGTCAATCTTCGAGCAGCGGAAGAAATTGCTCGCCAACTCCGTTTGAGAGATATGGGTGGAATTATTGTGATTGACTTCATTGATATGAATAAACCCGAACATCGCCAGGTCCTTCTTGAGCACATGAAGGAGGTCATGGGTAACGATAGGGCTCGCCATAATATCCTCCCGCTTTCAAAATTCGGATTGATGCAGATAACTCGCCAGAGAGTACGACCTGCCATGGATATAATGACTTCTGAAACTTGCCCCTCTTGCTTCGGAAAAGGTGAAATTCAACCATCCCTNTTATTTACAGATAAATTGGAGNAANANCTTCATTACCTTGTGGATATCNTCAACGTTAANAAATTTATACTTTATGTCCATCCCTTCGTTGAAGCATATATCAAGAAAGGTGTATTCTCTCTCTATGGCAAATGGAAGCGGAAATATGGACGTTCATTTAAAGTTATGGCTGATGAATCTTTGGCATATCTCGAATATAAAGTAATAGATTCCGATAAGAAAGAGATTGACCTTAAAGAGGAAAGCGACATTAACAGCAGTCAGACAAAGAAACGTACAAGGGAAAATAATCGAGATTAATACAAGAAAAAGATAATCTAAAAAATATCGGTTCTTTAGAATCGGTATTTTTTTGCTTTATGCAGGATTTTTGTTAAATTTGATGTTACATTTACAACTCATTAAAAATTTTTACACCTATATGAACACATCTTTTCTCTTTTTAGCCGAAGGTTTTGAGGAAATTGAAGCAGTTGCCACAGTTGACATTCTCCGACGCGCGGGCATCCCGGTTAAAACTGTTTCCATTACTCAGTCTCTACAGGTGAAAGGCGCCCACGGAATCACTGTCAGTGCCGACCTCCTTTTTGACAATACTCTTTTTGACAATCCGGAATGGCTTATTCTCCCCGGAGGTCTCCCCGGAGCAGAATATCTATATGACTTTGCTCCGCTTCAAGGTCTCTTGGAACGTCAGGCTGCTAATGGAGGAAAAATTGCCGCTATCTGCGCATCTCCGGCAGTCGTACTCGGACAGCTCGGATTGCTGAAAGGGAAAAAAGCAACCTGCTATCCCGGATTTGAAGATAAAATGATTGGTGCAATCCACATTGCTCAACCCGTAGTTGTTGACGGCAATTTCATTACGGCTGACGGACCGGCAGACACTATGCTTTTCGCGCTCCACATCGTGCAATATACCATTGGCGAACAAGAAGCAATTAAAGTTGCCAACGGAATGTTGCTATATCCCGGAGGAGACGAACATAAGGAATATAACTTCGGTTGATTCCCTCTATTATAGAAATTCAGTTTCTCACATCGCCGTTTCAATAACAGAACGTTTGATAATTAATGGATATATATTATCAAATTAAGAATACAGGTGAAGGCAAGTACACGGAAAAAATGAGCCGTTTTCTTGCCTTTGCCTTGCCCATAAACTCAGCAGAAGAAGCAAAGAGTATCATCAAGGATTATCAAAATAAATTTCACGATGCTCGCCATGTATGCTGGGCTTATATGATAGGTTCCGAAATGACGGAATTTCAAATGAATGATAACGGTGAGCCGTCGGGCACTGCCGGGAAACCTATTCTTGGACAAATCCGAAGTTTTGAAGTAACCGACGTGCTCGTAATAGTCGTAAGATATTTCGGAGGAATTAAATTAGGCACTTCAGGATTAATATCAGCTTATCGAGAAGCCTCCCGGCTGGCTCTTGAAGATGCCGGCAAACAGGAAGTTTATAAACAGACCGATGCTGTCATTGAAGTCTCTTACATAGCATTAGACCAGGTAATGCGCACAATTAAGGAGGAGGAAGGGGTAGAATTGATTGAAAGCAATTACGACAATTTATGCAAATTGCATATTAGAATGAGGGATGACTTTAAAGATAAAATTCTCGGAAAAATAAATAAAGCCGAGGGTGTCAACATAACCATTATTGAATAATTTTCTTTGAACTATGAATTCTATATCCGCTATAATTATATTGGTGGCTTTAATCGCTATAATCTTTTTATGCCTGACAATTAACTCTCTTCGCAAAAAACTGGCAGAAATTCCTGAGAATAACTCCATAGCAGAAAAGGAGGCTGAACTGCGCGTGCGTGCTTACGAGGAATCAACAGAAAGATTACTGGATAATACCCGGCGCCAATATGAACGTCAAATCGAATTGCTTCAGGAAAGACTTGAACATCAAGGGGAGGAACTGAAAAAGATGTCTGCCTTGGAATTTTCTCAACTTGCTGAAAAAATATTGGANGATAAAACAAAAAATCTAACTGAAAAGAATAAAAACGAACTTGACCATATTATAAATCCGCTTAAGGAGAACATTGAAGAGTTTAAAAAAGCCGTGAGAGATTCTTACATGAAAGAAAATTCTTCAAGAGAGGCACTATCTGCTCAGATTAATACACTGGCTAAGGCAAATAATGAAGTAAGCCGCGAAACCCGAAAACTCTCTGATGCCCTCAAAGGGAATATAGCCATTCAAGGGAAATGGGGTGAGATGGTTCTTGAAAAAATTCTGGAGAGCGCAGGACTGATTAGAAATATCCATTTTATTTCCCAATCATCAAGCATTGAAGGTAGTGCAATAAAAGATGAAGATAATCGTCTGCAACGCCCGGACGTGATTCTCCTATTGCCGGGCGACCACAAAATAGTAGTTGACTCAAAAACTTCTTTAAGTTCTTATTTGCGAGCTCTCGAGGCTTCAGACACGGGAATTGAAGAAAAAGAACTCAAGCAACATTCCCTATCCACGAGATTGCACATTGACGAATTGGCTCGAAAACAATATCATAAGAATATACAAGGAGCGGTGGAGCACACTTTGATGTTTATCCCCAACGATGCAGCATATATTGCAGCCTTGAAATCCGAACCGGAACTTGGAGATTACGCCCTTAAAAAGAATGTGGTGATTGTGTCGCCGGCACACATTCTGTCAGTTGTGCAAATGATATCCCAAATGTGGCGTATTGAAAATCAGAATAAAAATGCTGAGGCAATTGCCAAACTTGGCGGAAACCTCTACGACAAGATCGTGGCTTTTATGTCAGAATTTGAAAATATCGACAAATATCTTAAGGCATCCTCCAAAGCATACGATAAATGTCTGAATCATCTCTCTGCCGGCTCAACATCCATTCTTAACCGCTCGGAAAGACTGAGAAAAATGGGAGCTAAAACAACCAAACGGCTCCCGGATCATCTCCTCCCTCTCGAGGAATACCCAAATGAAGAATAATTCTATCCCCTTCTATCCTTCATTCCGGAACGCGGGTGTAAGTTGATAACTTTTATTCCAAGCTATCTGGCAAGTTTGGGAGCAAGGAAATAAAAGCCGATTGAAACACCGAAATTCCAATTATTTTTCGGACTGCTCAAATAATTTCCATACACCGACAGAGAAGCAAACGGGAAGTTATAGACTACAGCCAATTCCCCTATAAAGGCAGGACGATCAAACCATCCTTTATATACACCCCTGCCACTTTCATTTGCCATAATGTTGCGAATTGGAAGATAGCCGTAAAAGTCTCCTCTTACTTGCAATTTCTCAAAGGGATTCCACACGGGCATCGCACCCGCAGCGACATAATTATTAGAACGGTAACGAGGATTAAACGTGTTACCCAATGAAGGGGTAGGAGCAAATCCGAGGGCAGAAATCAATTCAGCAGTGTATGTCTGGTATAAATCACCTAACGTGACTAATGCATTGGCAAAGCCTCCCAATTTGAAATGCTTGTGGAGATTGAAATATTCCCGCCATTTAAACTCGAAATTCACTCGATAATGGGTGCCATAATTTATTAACTCGTTCTGATTGCCGAATGGGAGANANTTCGTGCGGATATNAAGACCTCTTATTTCTGCAGTNATTTCCCGTNCTGACATCGGATANAGTTGNTTGGTTAACGTATTATATNCCCATCCTACACTAATACATGCAATGTCATTCTTGCTCAAATCCCGATTGTCGCGGGTATAATCAATATTCGCCACGGGATAGTATTTGTCTTCCCTTCTGCCGTAAGCCACTGAAGCCTTGAATATGGATTTTCTTCCGGTTGCCAAACAGTAATGCAATTTCAGGAATCTTTCAGTCTCAGTAATGAAAGTGGGAGTGTTTTCCTGATAAAACATCAATTGAGTGTCATACATCTTCATTCTGCTCATTACTCCCTCCAATTTCATGTAAGCGGGATAACGACTGTGAATAGTAAATTTTCCTGACAACATTCCGGCATAATAACTCTGACCCACCCATCCGCTAAGGTCAACGTCAAGAGAGTTATGGCTCAATGTATGATAACCGAAATTCAAATAGAGCATGCTCTGAGTGTTGGTGGTCAACCAACCGCCGACACCAATATTCCACGGACTTTTAATTGTTGGAGTCAATACCAATACATTATTCTTACGCACCAATGGGGACGCAGGATCTATTGCACCATACTCCACAGCCGGCATTAGGTTACTCAATTTTCCTCCGCTAACCGCGCGATAATAAGCCTCCTGTGTTTGTTCTAATCCAAACGGTTTTCCATCAAATCCTCTGTCAAACAAAAATTTTAAGAATCTGCGTTGACTCTTGGTGCCTTCAGTCACTCTGACTGAATCAAACATCAGCGTTGGTGTATTTTTTGCAAAACGAGCGCGTCTTTCCTCCACTTCCGCCAACGAACGGCGCGAAGCAATACGTTTCTTAATTGAATCAACCATTGATAATCCGGTCTTATATCCAATCTCATAAATTACATCTGCCTGCTGAAAATCAAGGACTCCGAAATTCAATACCGGGCATTGAATTTTTATGCCATTGGAAGAAGGTACGCTATAATCATTATTTTGAATAATCATATCTTCCAGTTGAGACATGATATTCCCCTTCTCCGGTTTGCCGTCAGGACCGGACACCGAAACCCCTATTATGAAATCAGGATCAAAATCTTCCTGCATGACATCTACGGGGAAATTATCGTATATTCCTCCATCATACATCAACAGTCCATCCAACTCAATAGGGCGGAATACGAGCGGGAAACTCATGGAAGCCCTGACAGCATCTCCCAGCGAGCCACGTCGCAATACGACTTTGTGCTTGTTATACACATTACTCGTAACGCATCTGAAAGGCACCATCAGATTATCAAAATTCTCCTGACATTGAGATGTATAAGGGGAAAAGAGTTCTAAAAACTCAATATTCATCGGGAGAGGATTAATCAATGAAGATGGAATGATCTGCTCAACTATATTATTATGTGCATTATTCTTAAAACTGACATTTATTTCCGCCCATGCCGGCGTTGGTGTGGGACGTGAGAAGTAATATGTCAGTGCCGGATCCATTGTCGCTGTAGAACAATTCGGAAACTCTTGAGATTTGAATAATTTCATCATATCTGCCGGAGCATAACCGCAAGCGTAAAGACTACCCACAATAGATCCCATCGACGTGCCGGCAATGCAGTCAACCGGGATATCGTTATCTTCCAATGCTTTGATTACCCCAACATGTGCAATACCTTTCGCACCACCGCCACTTAACACCAATCCAACCTTAAATTTCTGTGTTGTATCTTCGACATTGACATCGGGAAGGGACATCAAACTGTCTCTCCATTCAGACGGTCTGTCCCAATCCTCTCTATGCAAAAAATCATCCGACCCTTTTGCAACAGCCGGGAAAAGAATTAGACCTAATATAAATGAATATAAATATTTAGATATGGATTTAACAGATAACATATAAGGATACCTTTTAGAGGATTTTTTTAAAGTTTAGTCATAGTGGAAAGAATCGTAACGATTTGCCTGTTGGAGTATCAATTAATGATACATAATTGCAAAATAAAAAAAATGTTAAGTTTTT
>WFMC01000204.1 GCA_009177205.1 Bacteroidales bacterium | reverse complement strand
AACAAATGACATAAGCTAACAAATAGCTAAATATATAGGATGCTATTCTTCAAACGCAAACATTATAACTAACTATATTTTTAGTTTTCAGAAATTTTATTTATGCATCCATTCCTTGTGGCGGTCTTTCAAGGCATTAACAAGATTCTCCGGAACCTTTTCGCCTTCGAAATCTTCGCGAACAAACTCTCATCCTCTTTTTGCAATCTGCTCCAATTCCGCTTGTTTTTCCGGACGTTCCCAATATTCAACAGTTGCTTTGAGCCCCTCTTTAGTTCCATCGTATGTAATATAATGCACCCCCGGAATTAAGCCATAATCTCTATACATTGGAGAATCCAATCCGATATAAGCACTCCCGCAAGCCATCCCCTCAACAAATCCGATACCCGGAACACCCAAAATTTCTTCTCCAAGCAAGTGCATTTTATAATCATTGAATTTCTCAACCATATTGAAGGAGAAATACTTCTTTTGCTTACCAATATGTGTTCTATTGTAGATTTTTTTATAAATCTTTACTAATGCATTATCATTGGGATTAACAGTTTTACCCGGATTATCCTCCAAATAATCGCTACTGTAACAATCAACAGTATCTTTAAAAAAATCAGGATTATCTTTAACGAATTTTCTTGCCGGTTGGTCGCAAGGATCGCCATAAACTTCTAAAAATTCCGGATGTGTTTTATAGGTAATTGTTCCTGTTGAAAAACATTTATTTCTTCTCTCCGAGAAGGGTTTGATATTCTTAAATCTTTCCGCAAAAACGAATGGATGAACTACCCACGGAAGATCCAAATCATAATATCTACGATAAATTTCAGATGATTTCTGAAGATTCACTTCATTAAAAAGACAATCTATCCCGGCATTTTTTATTTGGTCTGCTTCACCTTCCTTTCCATGAAAATGAAGCATACTTAATGCCTTGAAGCAATCAATATCCTTCAACGATGATAAGCCTCCGCATACATTATATGCAATAATTATATCATTCTTTCTTAATTGGGAAGGATCTTTGATAATCTTAATCTTAGAAGAGTCTATTTGATTGACTCTCATTGTCAGTCGATTCTCAACGGGTGCTAACTTTCCGAGAATTTTTAATAACTTCTCCGAGCCGTTGGTATACAAACTGAATCCATCCGGTGTAATATAGTTACAAACTTCATATTCGTCGGGATGGTCTAATAAATATTTTAATAAATACTGATGCTTTAAAGCAACAGAATATTTAAATATATATACCATCGCGACTTTCNGAAGCATCCAGTCTGNATGAAGNTTTACAAAAACAATTCTTTGTTTCATGATTCAAATACNTTTGTCATCTGTTCAGCCATTCTTTCAATTGAGAAATCTTTTAATCTATTTTCTTCTGCCTTAAGAATTTTCCTATTATCCAAAATAGCATTAATCTCTTCAACCCAAATATCCGTTCTTTTATTTATCGGCAAATATTCCGCACCTCCGCAATCTGTCTTTTGAGGTACTTGATCTGATAGCAAACAAGGCAAGCCGGCTGCTTGAGCTTCAATAGCAACTATTCCCAACCCTTCAAAAGTACTTGGAAGTATAAAAATATTGGCACATTTCATAATTTCGTTTATATCATTTCTATACCCTAAGAAATGTACTCTATCTAAGATTCTCGCATTATCAAGAATCTTTAATACATCATTTTTAAGAATCCCATCACCTATCCATAATAAATCCACATCATCTCTTTCCTTACACAATTTGACAAATGCTTCTGTAATAAAAAGTGGATTTTTCTGACTAATTAAGTGTCCAATCGTCAATATATATTTCTTATCCTTTAATCCCAGTTCCCGCNGTTTTTTTTCTTTATTNATTGGCTCTTTAAAATGNTTTATGTCAATTCCATTATTGATAATATATGGATATTTTAATTTCNCTCTGTCAAAACNNGGATAAAGNAAATCCATTGCTTCTTCCGAACATCCGCATTTTCGGTTAGAGAATTTATTACACATCCATCGCATCGAATATTGATAAAGTCTAATGGAAAGTGACTGCCCCTCATCCAGTTCCTTGTTTTGCATTCCATTATGAGAATGGCAACATCTCAAGGGAACTCCGGCTAACCAAGCCACCATCAAGTTAGGACCATTAAAGAGATCAATATTAGTCTGAAAAATATCAAACTTCTCTTTTTTTAGGATTCTATATAATTGATATAGATGTTTTATTTTATTTCCAACTCCGGTTAAANGCGTTGTATGAATAATTTTAGAGCCGGTTTTCAATACATCCGGTTCTCGAACAAGACTTCCCGGATCGTTGCTTGGATTGACAACCGTTATATCAAACTTATTCTTATCAAGCCCCCGACACAAATTAACAACAAAAGTGTCTGTTCCACCTCGTGCCAATCCATTTTGAAGAATACAAACTTTTTTCCTCTTATTCATCTTCTCATTAACCTAAGAATCTTACCAAATCCATACCACTTTGAGAGCAATAAAGCGACAAGATATTTTGACATTCCATCCAATTTACTTGTCTTTAAATCTTTTCTATGCTTCCAAATATTTTTCTGCCTAACCTTAATATGTTCATCTTTTTTATATCCGCATAATGAAGCGAAATATAATCCCCACATATCCTCAAGTGCAAATCTTGAATTTGCTGTTCCTAAAAGAGTTGGATAATTCTTTTTAACATCATTACATATAGTTTCCCAAACTATATGCCCTGTTCCTTTCCTGTCCGGAGTCCAATTTTGATTACTCAAACTTTCCGGATTTGCTCGGTGATTATAGAGAGGTTGATTAGTAATTATTAATTTCTTTGTTCTTTGAATAAGATTCCATACAAAGAGTGCATCCTCCCCATAAAAGATGTCCGACCGGAACCTTGTATCTTGAATTAATTCGGTTTTAATCAGTTTATTCCATAAAGCTCCATTTAATCTTTTATGCTTAAGAAATTCCTCAATCGTTTTATCTTTATCCCATATCTCTTCTTGATATGTTTGTGGATTTGCTTTTTCAATACGTTTTTCGCAAATTGCTATGTCTGTTTCAGATTCTTTTATCTTTTTATGCAGAAAAGAGACGGCATCCGATTCCAACCAATCATCTGCATCTACAAATAGAAAATATTCACCTTTAATCTTTTCAAGAAGTCTGTTTCTCGCGCTTGCTACTCCTTGATTTGGCTGGTGATATACTTCAATCCTTGAATCTTTTTCTGCATATCTATCAGCTATCTCCCTGGTTTTGTCCGTACTTCCGTCATTAATTACCACNATTTGAAGATTGGGATATGATTGATTAATAACACTTTCAATACACTCCCTTAAATAATCTTCACAATTATATACCGGAACGAGTATCGAGATTAATTCATTCATTCTTAATTATCCATCCGATAATCTACCAGTTTCCAAACGCCTGTCTACCGGCAAAAATTAAATTTATTTTTTTAAGATCTTTAAGACTCTTCTCAATATTGTAAGTGCTTCTAAAAACAAAGAAGGATATAAATTGTATAATTTAGCTATGATCTTCTTTTGACGTCCATTTAAATATTCAGAGTGAATATACGGGAAGGAATCTATAAATTTGTGATTTAACGATTTCCTATTTTTATCCCTTATTTCAATTCTTGTCAATGCATTCAAAATAAACATTTTGCATGAAGCAATAAATGTAGCATAGGCATTAGATGCTTCTTTGGAAGTAAAGACCGATTCATATAACTTCATTTTATCAACTGAATAAATGCAGCTATAAATATCCCCCACTGAAATCGAACGATTCGTAAGAGAATTTCCAACACCAACTCTATAAATGTAGCAATTTTCTGAGCATAGATAACACACCGGCTTAAAAGACAATAACTTAGTTAGGAAAAGTGAATCTTCTAAAAGAGATTTACATTCTGCTTGAAAATAAATCTTATTTTGAACGATGAATTTTCTTCTATATAGAGCCCCCCACAAGTCATGTTTTTCGAGCATCGTATAAAACTCATTACTATCTAAGATTCGCCCTGCAGATTTTGATCGTCTTTTACATATACTAGCAGAGACAATTGCTCCATCAGACATTAAACACTCATG
>WFMC01000100.1 GCA_009177205.1 Bacteroidales bacterium | reverse complement strand
TTTATTTTACATTTCCACCATCAAGTTTCAGCAAATTGGCAGTGATATTATTGATCTCCAAGTCAATTACACCTCTTTTTAAAGACAATTTCCCGGCGTTCAGAACGAGAGTATCAATAGTGGGCAGCATTGACATGGCAAACCGCATATTTTCAATCTGTAGGTCGTCAGATTGAATGAAGAATGGAGTAGAAGTCGTATCCTTGGGGGTCGGCTTCTGTTTCCATACATCCATATAAAGCGAAATATCGCCGTTTTTCAATAAAGTTTTTCCAAGAATTATCCGGCTCTTCTTTATGTCAACCTCCGCCTCTGTTTCCGTTTCAAGCAAACCGGCTTTAATATTCATTATCATTGAAGAGTCGGGAGAGACCATCCTGTAATACCCCTCGATCAATTTCAATTTTTTCACATCCACATTCAATCCAAGAAGAGGGAGCAATTTTACTCTGACAATGGCATCCTGAACTCTGACCATTGTGTCGCCCGAGGCCTCAATAACCTTTACCCCTTTCAAATCAATGTCAAGAGGAAATTTCAGCCGGAAAAGATCTATCTCCACATTCATTCCCGTCTTATCTTTAACAATCACGCATGCGAGATCTTTAACGGCAGTCTGAATGGGAGGAATATATAGTAACACAGGAATAATCAAAACCAGCATCAAGACACACCCTATTATCCAAGCCGGAATCTTAATCCACTTGGAAACTTTCCTTTTGCCGGAGGTTGGTGTCAATTTCGCTTCCTCTTGACCAACAGGAGTTTCTGTGTCTGATGATCTATTTTCTTCGTTATTCATTAAATCTCAATCTTTTTAAGATTCTTTCAAATCGGATGTGCCGTGCAGGTCCATCAGGCGTTTCTGTTTGATTTCGTTTTCCGTCAAACATAAAAAGTGACCTATAAATATCCATAATACTCCCCCCACAATTGAGCCGAATGCGTCAGCCGTCATGTCAGGAACCTCGAATTGTCTTCCCACATTCATCGCATATTGGAAATATTCAGTTCCAAAACCGATAAACATACTTAGTATTGACCAAAAGGAGATCACCACAAGCGAGAGTTTATGCCAGTTTTTTGCGCGCATTGCATCAAAAAGGAGACATAGAGTCAATCCCATAAACATTATGACGTGAGCAACTTTGTCTATTCCGAAAAAATAATCGAATTGAGTGTCTCCGAGAGGATGAGGTGAGAGAGTGAGCCAGAAGACAATTGCCAGACAAACTATCGCCAAAGTCCAGTTTGGAATTTGTCGGGTCAATTTATGAATATTTTCTGTTGCCGTCTTTTTCTTCATATTCACTCTCTGCTCATTGATACATTATGAGTTCTTAAACTTCAAATTTAATGCTTTTTTTGCATTTTTAGATAATTAAAACAAAAAAAATGCGTCAAATTCCGATGAAAATGACGCATTAAGATAATTTTTTGATTTTCGAATGTTCTTACTTGCGAATACCAAGTTCTTTCTGAGCAATTATCGCACGATAACGATTGATGTCTTTACGAATGAGGTAATCGAGCAAACGGCGACGTTGACCTACCAATGCTTTCAAAGCGCGAGCAGTGGCATAATCCTTATGATTACTCTTAAGGTGCTCTGTCAGGTGTTTGATACGAACTGAGAAAAGGGCGATCTGGCTTTCGGGACTGCCGGTGTCATTAGCGCCTTCTCCATACTTTTCAAAAATTGCTTTCTTTTCTTCTGATGAAAGATGCATAGTGTTACGAGATTTTCGCGGGTTAACCCCGCTTCGGGTTAATATTATTGTTATTTTTACTTTTATTCAAAATGCAGAATTTCAATGATTTCTTAATTTTTAAGAAATTTTTGACTCTTAAATTGCCGGCTCTCGCAGCCGCTTTGCAATCGCATTTCCTCAAAAAGCACTGCAAATTTAATATTTTTTTCTCAATTTCNCAAGTCCTGCTAATTTTCCCGCTCCCTTTAATTCCGNTNGCCGAAACTATTTCTCTTTCCTNTTTTCCTCTTTTCNGCTTGATTNTATTGGAGAGATTTATTATTTTTGCTTATCTTTTGAGAATAATAAAATTCACTCTCTTATTCTCATTTCTTTTAAATCTTATCGTCTAAAATAATGAAAAAACAAGTTTTCGTGTCTGCCATGGCACTATCAATTCTTTCTTTAGCAAGCGTAAAGCCTCTTTCCGCTACCGCTCAATCAGATTTTGACCAAAAATTCGTAAATTATCCAACTTATTCCGGCGAAGATCTNGAATTAACAGTNAATGANTNAGGCACTCACTTTCGTCTTTNGANCCCTAAAGCACAAGAAGNCGTGGNGCTTATATATGACAACGNACATTCCNGGNATGCNATAGAAAACATCAAAATGAATTTTGATGCAGCTACAGGAACGTGNANCGCTTNTTCTCCCGAAAAATTATACGGTAAATATTACACTTTCCGCGTATTGCAAGACGGCAAATGGCTCAAAGAGACTCCGGGAGTGTGGGCAAAAGCAGTAGGAGTCAACGGTCAACGTGCTGCAATCATTGATTTCAGCAAAACCAATCCTGAGGGTTGGAATAATGATAAAGGTCCAAAAGTTGAGAATTTCTCAGATGTCATCGTTTATGAAATGCATCATCGCGACATGTCGATGGACCCCTCCTCCGGAATAGCCAACAAAGGTAAATTCCTCGCCCTCACGGAGCCGGAAACAACATCTCCGCAAGGGTTGGCTACCGGTATCGACCATTTAAAAGAATTAGGCATCACACACGTGCACATCCTCCCTTCCTATGACTACAACAGCGTGGATGAAGCTAATCCACAATTCAATCAATATAATTGGGGTTATGACCCTCTGAACTATAATGCTCCGGAAGGTTCTTATTCCACTAACCCTAACGATCCTTCTTCTCGTGTCAAAGAGATGAAGGAGATGGTGAAAGCCCTTCATGATGCCGGAATCGGTGTGATTATGGATGTTGTGTATAACCATACCGCAGAAAATGATAATTCAAATTTTGAGTTGACTGCTCCCGGTTATTATCATCGTCATTGGAACGACGGCAACTATTCCGATGCCTCAGGTTGCGGCAACGAAACAGCTTCCGAACGCCAACAGATGCGCGATTATATCGTTAATTCAGTGAAATATTGGGCTGATGAATATCACATTGACGGTTTCCGCTTTGACTTGATGGCAATTCATGATATTGACACAATGAATGAAGTTGCAGCAGAATTGAAAAAAATCAATCCTTCTATCTTCGTTTATGGCGAAGGTTGGACAGCAGGAGATTCACCCTTGGCTCCCGAGCGAAGAGCATTAAAAGAAAATGTCAGCAAAATGACAGATATTGCAGTTTTCTCCGATGATATCCGTGATGCCGTCAAAGGACATTACACTAACNCTGAAGATCGTGGNTTCGACAACTGGTAAACNGGGTCAGGAAGAGNCAGTCAAAATCGGCATCGTGGCTGCTACCGCNCATCCTCAAGTGGATTATTCAAAAGGTAACAATTNAAAATTCCCTTATGCTGCGTCTCCCGAGATGATTGTTAATTATGTCTCATGTCACGACGACCTGATGCTCACCGACAAATTGAGAAAATCAATGCCACAGGAATCTGATTCAATCCGCCAGGCTGCCGCTAAACTCGCTCAANCAANTATCTTCACTTCGNAANGAACTCCTTTCATGTTCGCAGGTGAAGAAATCTTCCGCGACAAGAAAGGGGTGCACAATTCATATAAAAGTCCGGATTCAATAAATGCTATTGATTGGAATCTGAAAGCGGAGAACATCGACCTCTTCAATTATTATAAAGGTCTCATTGCCCTTCGCAAAGCACACCCCGCTTTCCGCATGACTTCAGCTGAAGATATTGCCAAAAATCTCGTGTTTGATAAGATTGATTCTCAAAAACAACCGAACCTGATTTCTTATTCATTAAAGAATAATGCCAATGGAGATGCCTGGAAGGAGATCAAGGTTGTATTAAACGGAGCCGACAAATCTCAAACAGTAAATATTCCTAAAGGAAACTGGAATATCGTGGCAACCGACGGCAAAATTTCTCCTGATGCGGATTTAGGTACAACTAAGGGTGGCAAAATTAGCGTGGCGCCTTATTCAGCCCTGATTCTCGCTAAAATAAAATAATATATTTGTACACCCATGGGGAGTCGAACCCCAATCGATGGAACCGGAATCCATTATTCTATCCATTGAACTATGGGTGCATTGTTCCGTTTCGGTGTGCAAATTTAATCATTATCCCCCGTATATCAAAATAATTATACTTAGTCTGAGTATAATTCCGTTATATTTATATTATGAATCCGGAGAAGGTGAAAATAGAAGATTCATGGAAATCCATACTGGCAGAGGAGTTTGAAAAACCCTATTTTGATTTTCTGACTGCTACAGTGCGCCATGATTATTTCTCAGGTAACGTTTATCCTCCGGCATCAAAAATCTTCGAAGCCTTTAATGCCTCCCCCTTCGATAAAACAAAGGTAGTAATCATAGGTCAAGACCCTTATCACGGACGCGGGCAGGCAAACGGACTCGCTTTTTCAGTGAATCCGGGAGTGGCTTTTCCACCTTCTCTGAGAAATATTTTGACAGAAGTCAGCAACGATATTGGAACTCCCGTTCCTGAATCGGGCGATTTATCAAGATGGGCTTCGCAAGGAGTGCTCCTCCTCAACACAGCTCTCACAGTCAAAGAAGGTCAGCCGAAATCCCATTCAGGAATCGGGTGGGAACAACTGACCAATGCCGCAGTGAAAGCATTGGCTCATAAAAGGAAGGGGCTGGTCTTTATGCTATGGGGGAGCGATGCAATTCGGAAGAGTGAATTTATCAATCCGGAGCATCATCTCGTCTTGACCTCCCCTCACCCTTCCCCATTGTCGGCTTATCGGGGTTTCTTCGGCAACAGACACTTCTCAAAAGCCAATGCATATTTGATTGCGCAAGGCATGACTCCAATCAAATGGTAATTAAATTTTATTATTCCGTTAAAAAAAATGACATTAGAAGAAAGAAAAAATATATCTCGAAATCTAAGACTTCAAGGATATAATTGTGCTCAAAGCGTATTGCTGGCTTTTGAAGACAAGACAGGAATGGACGCAGCCACAGCGGCAAAAATTTCATCCGGTCTCGGCAGCGGGTTCGGCACAGGAGAAATTTGCGGCGTTATCAGCGGTATGGCTTTGGCTCAAGGCATGACTCAGGATGCAGACCCGAAATCCAAAATGAAATCTGCAAAAACCGCTGCCTCACTTGCCCGGGAATTTGCCAATCTTAATCAGGGCAGAATGAGATGTTGCGAACTCAAAGGGAAAGAGGGTATCCGTCCTTGCAATGAACTCGTGGAGCAAGGAGTAGAAATTCTTCATAACTATTTCGAATCGTTAGAAAAATGAATTTGAAATTACGCCTCTATACCCCTTTATTATCTATTTTATACCTTTTTATATTCTCCATGTCAGTTGCAGCGGAGGAGTCTCCCCTGTCAACTCAAATCTTCAATCCTAATTTCAGAACCCTTACAGCCACAGTCGATAATAATTTGATGCAAGTGCCTGTAATATCACTCACCGGCAATCAGGAACTTATATTTAACTTTGATGAAATAACCTACGATCGCTCATATCTGCGTTGTAGGTTGATACATTGCGATGCCGATTGGCGTCCCTCCAAATTAGTTGAATCAGAATATGTCGACGGATTTAATGAAGCTGAAATTTCTGATTACGGTTATTCTTCAAACACCTATATAAAATATGTCAATTATCGATTCTCTTTGGGCAAGGAAGGTCTGAAGCCCCTCGTATCGGGCAATTATATCTGGCAGGTTTATGATGAAAATAATCCGGATTATGTAATTCTTCAGATGCAATTTCGTGTAAGTGAAGATTTGGCTTTTGTTGCCGGACAAGCATCCGGCAGATCAGATGCAGGTTTCAACGACCGCTGGCAGCAATTGGAACTATGCATTGTGCCTGATCAAATTCCACAGATGAATCCTTATTCTGATTTGGAAATTTTCATTACTCAAAATAATCGTCCGGATACGCAAAAAGTCCTCTCCCACCCATCGCGAGTTTCGGGTAATAAAATTATATACGAACATCAACCTGCACTAATTTTCCCCGCAGGGAATGAATATCGTAGATTTGAGACCGTCAGGAATAACTACCCCGGAATGGGTGTAGACTCCACCCGCTTCATAACGCCGATGTATCAGGCTTATCTGACACCCTCCGCTCCTCGCTCCGACCATCAATATATCTTCGACCGCACTCAACGCGGACGCTACAAGATTGATGAATATAACTCAACCGATCCGGATTTGGGAGCAGATTATATCATGACTCATTTTGCTCTTGATTTTCCGGAAGTTATGGATGGAGATGTATTTATTGAGGGTGATTTGAGTCTGCGCCGGTATAATGATTTCAATAAAATGCATTACGACCGCGCATCCGGGTTATATCTGGCAAGTCTGCCGCTCAAACAAGGTTCTTACAATTATCAATATGTAATCAAACAGCGTGAGGGAGACGGGAAAGGATATCCGTCACCCATTGAAGGAGATAATTTTCAGACCCTTAATGAATATAATATCTACGTTTATTTGAAACTCCCCGGCTCAAGAGCCGACCGACTGATCGGCTACGCAACAATAGTAAATAATCAATAAACATATCCCGCAATGCTTCAGATAGGTAACACACTTGTTTCATTGGATTTGGTTGAGAAATATTTTTATTGCAATCTTGATGATTGCCTCGGAGAATGTTGCATAGAAGGGGATGCCGGGGCTCCGCTGCTCAAAGAAGAGGCAGAAAAATTGCAGGCCCTCCTGCCGCGTATTCTCCCTTATCTCTCGGAAAAGGCACGGAAAGTTGTGGAAGAAGAGGGAATCAGTTATATTGATCAGGAAGGAGATTTGGTTACCCAGCTCGTGGAAGGAGCAAATTGTGTTTTCACAACCTTCGCTCCCGACGGAAAATGCCTTTGTGCTCTTGAAAAAGCAAAACGTGAAGGAGAAGCTGATTTCTTCAAGCCAATCAGTTGCGCCCTCTATCCCGTCAGAGTCAAAGAGTATGATTCTTTCACCGCCGTCAACTTCCATAGATGGAAAATTTGTAAAGGAGCTGAAGTCATGGGACGCAGCAAAGGAATCCGCGCCTATGAGTTTCTAAAAGAACCTCTTACGCGCAAATTCGGCAAAGAATGGTATGACGAACTCTCTCTTACCTCCCGAGAATATCTGAAACAATTGAAAGAAATGAAAAATTCTTAACACAATTAACATATTTTAACAAATCTAATGTTAAAATTCATTTAAAATTTTTTAATTTTGCAGTTGTGAAATAAGCCTATGAACCTTAAATGTAAGAATTTATTTAGTTAAGCCAAGGAGTATGAGATGATTGAGAAATTATCTCATATTTTGTATATAGACTAAACTGAACGATATTCTCCATTGTTTAGCAAATAAAGGTTGGGCTCTTAGCAAAATTTGCATTACATGTCNAATNTTGTTTATATATTTTNTTATTCATGGATGTNCNCTANAGNTATAGGAATATATTTNCTTATANTTATAGGGTGTNTGGTTGTGATAATTTCTGAAAACCGCAATCCGATTCGCTCCATAGCATGGTGCGTAGCCTTGCTCTTCTTACCTATAATCGGTCTTGTCTTTTATCTCTTCTTCGGAAGGAGCATGAAAGGGAGACACATTCTGTCTCTTCACAATAAGCGCAAACTAAGGCATAATTTCAACCGCACTTCGGAAAATTTGAAAGACCTCCCAATTCCTAATTCTCGCAAACAGATTGTAAAATTGGCTTATTCCTTAACCAAAACGCCTTTAACAATAGACAACGACATAGAAATATTCACCAATGGTAAAGATAAATTTGACGCCTTAATTAGAGATTTAAATAAAGCCCGACACACAATTTATCTTCAATACTATATTTTCACCGATGATGTTATCGGACATACGATTTCGGATATATTGATCCAAAAAGCCCGCGAAGGATTGGATGTAAAAGTCATCTACGACCATGTGGGATCATTCGGTTCGAAAAACAGATTCTTCAAAAAAATGGAAGAAAACGGCGTGGATGTCCATCCCTTCTTCCGCGTGACATTCCCTCAGTTGGCAAATAGAATTAATTGGCGAAACCACCGCAAACTTGTCATCATCGACAATCGTATCGGATACATCGGCGGCATGAATATTGCCGACCGTTACGTCAATGGTCAAAAAGATGGTTCTGCATGGAGAGACACACATTTCCGACTGCAAGGAAATATTGTGAATTCTTTAATTTATTCTTTTGCTGTAGACTGGTGTTTTCATAAATCAGCCAACGAATTTTCGCCGGTTTCCGCTCCCAAAGGTCACATTCACAATTTATGTGCAATGCAATTGATTACTTCGGGTCCTACCGACCAATGGAATAACATTGCTCTCTGCTTCTTGAAAGCGATTACATCAGCAAGGAAATCAATATATATCCAGACGCCTTATTTTTTACCGACAGACACACTCATGAACGCACTTGAAGCAGCAGCTTTGGCAGATATAGATGTGCGCATAATGATTCCCAGGAAATCTGACTCAAGATTACTTCAGCTGGCTACATTCAGTTATGTTACCCGTTGCTTGAAATCCGGAATAAAAGTCTATACATTTGAGCCCGGCATGCTGCACGCAAAAGCTATGACGATAGATACGGATTTTACAACAGCCGGCTCAACCAACTTTGACTTCCGATCGTTTGAAAATAACTTCGAAGCCAATCTTTTAATCTACGATAGGGAGGTAAATATGCACATGCGCGAAATATTCTTTGATGATTTGCAACACTGCATAAGAGTGAAATATTCCGAATGGAAGAAGCGCCCGCTACCTCAGCGAGCCCTCGAAAGCCTCGTCCGCCTCTTCGCCCCCATACTCTAATTCTATAAATAAGACTCTTAATAGACTTTTAAATAGACTCCTTGATAGACTCTCTAATAGACTCCTTAATAGACTCTCTAATAGACTCTTTAATAGACTCTTTAATAGACTCTTTAATAGACTCTTTAATAGACTCTTTAATAGACTCCTTAATAGACTTATTAAGACTGCTTCTATTTTCCTGTCTATTTTCCTGTCTATTTTCCTGTCTGTTTTACTGTCTATTTTAATGTCTATTTTCCTGTCTGTTTTCCTGTCTGTTTTACTGTCTATTTTATTGTCTATTTTCCTGTCTGTTTTACTGTCTATTTTATTGTCTATTTTCCTGTCTGTTTTACTGTCTATTTTATTGTCTATTTTCCTGTCTATTTTACTGTCTGTTTTCCTGTCTGTTTTACTGTCTATTTTATTGTCTATTTTCCTGTCTATTTTACTGTCTATTTTACTGTCTATTTTACTGTTTATTTTACTGTTTATTTAAATAATAAAAATGGACTGATTTTTCGATCAGTCCATTTTTATTATCCTCTGCCGGCTTTTGCCTATGCAGACTTTCGACGGAATTGCCGATTGAATATCAGAATTTTATTCAGCTGCGGGTGCCTCTTCAGCTGCTGCGGGAGCCTCAGCTTTAGGAGTAGCCTTTTTGCTGCGGGAACGGCGTGTTGTCTTAGCCTTCTTAGTTGTAGCTTCAAGCATATTCTCGTTGAAGTCTACAAACTCAATCATACACATCTCTGCATTGTCGCCGAGACGATGACCTGTCTTAAGAATGCGAAGATAACCTCCGGGACGTTCAGCCACTTTGTCAGCAATAGGTCCGAAGAGTTCCTTGATTGCTTCTTTATTTTGCAAATAACTGAACACGAGACGACGATTTTGCATATCGTCTTTCTTGCNGCGNGTGATNATNGGCTCTGCNTANANNCGNAGTGCCTTNGCCTTAGCCACAGTGGTGAAGATNCGCTTNTGCATGATNAGCGANATCGCCATGTTNNNGAGNAGNGCCTCGCGATGNCCCTTCTTGCGGCTNAGNTGATTGAATTTNTTNTTATGTCTCATCGCTGTTTATTCTTTGTCTAATTTATATTTTGAAATGTCCATCCCGAAAGAGAGATTCAGATTTTGCAAAAGTTCGTCAAGCTCGTTAAGCGATTTTCTGCCGAAATTTCTGAATTTAAGAAGGTCATTCTTATTGAACACCACGAGTTCGCCGAGGGTATCGACTTCCGCGCTTTTCAAGCAATTGAGTGCGCGTACACTCAAATCCATATCAGCGAGTTTTGTCTTGAGAAGTTGACGCATGTGGAGCACCTCTTCATCAAACTCTTCGATTTCCACATCTTCGGGAGCTTCGAGAGTCATCTTCTCGTCGGAAAAGAGCATGAAGTGATGGATAAGAATGTTGGCAGCCTCCTTAAGAGCTTCTTTGGGAGGGATAGAACCATCAGTAGTAACTTCGATAATTAGCTTTTCATAGTCGGTCTTCTGCTCTACGCGATAGTTTTCCACAAGATATTTCACATTCTTGATGGGAGTATAAATAGAGTCAATCGCAATCACTGCAGGGTCGCCGGAAGTGAGCATCTCACGATTTTCATCGGCTGAAACCCAGCCGCGACCTTTATTGATTGTGAACTCCATTTTGATACTTGCGTTCGGAGCAAGATGACAGATGACCAATTCCGGGTTTAAAACTTCGAAACCCGTGAGCACCTTACCCAAGTCGCCGGCCGTAAACACGTCTGTGCCTGAGACTTCGACTGTGGCTTTTTCGGCTTCGATGTCGAGATTCACTTGCTTAAAGCGTATTTGCTTAAGGTTAAGAATCATGTTGATGACATCCTCCTTCACTCCGGGAATAGTATCAAGTTCGTGTGCTACTCCATCAATCTTGATTGTATTGATGGCAAATCCGCCGAGGCTTGACAAGAGGATTCTGCGAAGCGCATTACCTATTGTCTGACCGTATCCCGGCTCGAGAGGACGAAACTCAAACTTTCCGAATGAATTATCAGCCTCAAGCATGATAACCTTTTCAGGCTTTTGAAATGCTAAAATTGGCATGGGTCTCTAATGTTTATTATTTAGAATACAACTCAACNATNANNTGCTCNTTGATNNTCTCNGGNATNTCCTCGCGTGNGGGNANNTGAAGNANTTTNCCACTCTTGCTGCTCTCTTCCCATTCAATCCAGGGATATTTGCTGTGGTTGAAACCTGCAAGAGCATCTGCAATCACTTCGAGTGATTTTGATTTTTCACGAACACCCACTACGTCGCCGGGCTTAACCTGATAAGAAGCGATGTTGACAACACCACCGTTAANTGTNANGTGTTNGTGAAGCACGAGCNNACGAGCTGCCGCACGTGNCGGAGCGATGCCGAGACNATATACGACATTNTCTAAGCNGCTCTCAAGGAGTTGAAGCAATACTTCACCTGTGATGCCTTTTGTGCGTGCAGCTTTTTCAAATAAGTTACGGAATTGACGTTCGAGCACTCCGTAGGTGTATTTAGCTTTTTGCTTTTCGCGAAGCTGAACACCATATTCAGATGTCTTTCTGCGACGGTTGATTCCATGCTGACCCGGGGGATAATTCTTTTTTGACAGAACTNTATCCTCGCCGAAGATANCCTCGCCGAATTTACGTGCGATTTTTGTTTTTNGNNCNGTGTATCTTGNCATTTTATNTTTANTNTTTTATTTTGATTGCTATTTGATTCCCAGGCTATTCTGACTCAAAGATATTATGCGCAGCCGCGACCATCGAGAGAAAGTTACCATTTCGAAATATATGAAAGTCATAATTCGGATGGTCTATTCGCATAATAACTCTGATTGCTTTCAGAATTTCAGAAGTCTCTTATAACAATCCGTTTTTTGAGATGATTATGTGTTTTACCTGAATTTAGAAGGATATCTTTACACTCTTCTTCTCTTCGGAGGACGACATCCGTTGTGGGGAAGCGGAGTAACGTCTACGATCTCTACAACCTCGATGCCCGCGCCATGAACTGTGCGGATTGCTGATTCACGACCGTTGCCCGGACCTTTGACGTAAGCCTTTACTTTACGAAGACCTAAGTCGTAGGCTACTTTGGCACAATCCTGTGCTGCCATTTGAGCTGCATAAGGGGTGTTTTTCTTTGAGCCTCTAAAGCCCATCTTGCCTGCCGACGACCAGGAGATAACCTGACCTTCGGAGTTCGCAAGGCAAACGATAATGTTGTTGAAGGAACTATGTACATGAAGTTGACCCATTGCGTCAACCTTGACATTTCTCTTCTTTGCTGCGACTGTTTTTTTTGCCATTTCTCTTTATTATTTAGTAGCTTTCTTCTTGTTAGCAACTGTTTTCTTGCGACCCTTGCGAGTGCGCGCATTATTTTTAGTGCTCTGACCGCGTACGGGAAGGCCGATACGGTGGCGAATGCCACGATAGCAACCAATGTCCATCAGACGCTTGATGTTGAGTTGAATCTCTGTGCGGAGATCACCCTCTACTTTGTGTTCTGCCTGGATAACTTCACGCACGGCTGCTGCCTGAGCGTCAGTCCAATCTTTCACCTTGATGTCTTTATCGACACCGGCCTTCGATAAAATTGAATTAGCGGCACTGCGGCCAATTCCGAAGATGTAGGTCAAGGCTATTTCGCCTCTTTTGTTTTGCGGCAAATCAACGCCGACTATTCTTACTGCCATATATCTTTAGATTATTATTAGCAAGTTTGACATTTTAGCCCTGACGTTGTTTCAACTTCGGGTTCTTTTTGTTGATTACATAAAGTCTGCCTTTCCGGCGTACGATTTTACTGTCCGGAGTGCGCTTTTTAATTGATGCTCTAACTTTCATATCTTATTTCTTGGTTTTATTTATATCTGAAAGCGATTCTTCCCTTACTCAGATCATAAGGGCTCATTTCAACCCTTACTTTGTCTCCGGGAAGGATTTTTATATAGTGCATTCTCATCTTGCCCGAAATGTGGGCTGTTATCTCATGTCCGTTTTCAAGTTCCACCTTGAACATGGCGTTAGATAACGCTTCGAGAATTACACCATCTTGTTCGATTGCTGTTTGTTTTGCCATTTTATCAGGTTTTTAGCNCTNTTNTAATCNTANTATTCAGAATTCACCGGNACCTCTGCTCTTCANACNCTCCNCAATATATTTGAAAGTTGTCAGAATCTCGGGTTCTTCGGGGGTAATCAATATTTCATGCTCGAAATGTGCTGAGGGCTTTCTGTCGCGTGTGCGGCATTGCCACCCGTCTCTTTCTATCACTACATTTTTACTCCCGAGATTAATCATAGGCTCTATGCAGATAATCATGTTTGGCTTCAAGACCGATCCGATTCCCCGGCGACCGTAATTGGGCACCTCCGGGTCTTCATGCATGCTTTTGCCGATGCCGTGTCCGCACATCTCGCGCACTACACTGTAGCCTTCATGTTCGCAATATCTTTGCACTGCATTAGAAATATCGCCTACTCTTTTCCCCCCTCGCGCCGCATTGATGCCTTCGTAAAGCGACTCTTTAGTCACTCTCAGAAGTTTCTCCACTTTAGGGTCAATCTCACCAACTGCAAACGTATAGCAACTGTCGCCATGACAGCCATCCAGTTCCACTACGCAATCAGTGCCGATTATATCCCCCTCGCGCAAGGCATAATTGCCGGGAAATCCGTGAACCACCATCTCATTCACCTCTATGCAGAGTGTGCCGGGAAATCCGTGATAACCCAAACATGCAGGTTTACCTCCATTGTCGAGTATAAACTCGCGGGCTATCGTGTCAAGACGCAAGGTAGTGATGCCCGGCTNAATCCACTTGGCGANCTCACCAAGTNTTTTNCTCACAAGCTCACTCGCTCTGCGACATTTTTCAATTTCTTCCGGCGTCTTGAGATAGATCATTCTTTTCTTTCGCTTTTCGATTATTTTTAACGCTTAGTGTCTTGATTATTTCAGAATTGATATTTTACTGTTTTAATCAGAAAACACCTTTACCCGTGGTGCGTCCTTGTATACGACCATCTTTCATAAGACCATCGTAATGACGCATCAACAAGTGTCCTTCAATNAGTACGNANAGTGNCAAGTATCNCACCGACAANAATCAGANGAGATGTGCCGCCGAAGAATTGCGCAANCGCTNTGTTAAGACCGCATACGTAAGCTATAGCGGGCAGAATTGCAACGACTCCAAGGAAAATGGAGCCCGGCAATGTGATTCTTGACATGATTGAGTCAAGATAATCAACTGTCGGTTTGCCCGGCTTGATGCCCGGGATAAATCCATTGTTGCGCTTCATATCTTCTGCCATCTGCTGCGGACGAACCGTAATTGCAGTATAGAAATAGGTGAACGCCACAATCATCAGGAAGTAGATGATATTGTAAGTCCAGCTATACATATTTGTAAGTGAACCCCAGAAACCCGTATGGCTTGTGCTGAAGCCGGCAAGTGTCACCGGAATAAACATAATTGCCTGGGCGAAGATGATAGGCATAACGCCTGCGGCATTCACTTTCAAAGGTATATACTGGCGAGCGCCACCATATTGCTTGTTGCCGACAACTTTCTTGGCATATTGCACAGGCACCTTGCGTGTTCCTTGAACGAGAAGCACTGCGCCTGCAATGACTGCGAGAAGAATCACAATTTCAATGAGGAAGATTACCAAGCCGCCACCTGCTGAATTAAGCAGGCGGGAAGTAAATTCCTGGAAGAAGGCTTCCGGCAGACGGGCGATAATACCGATAAGTATTATAAATGAAATACCGTTGCCTACACCTTTCTGGTCGATTCTTTCGCCGAGCCACATGATAAACATTGAGCCTGCGGCAAGAACGATTGTCATAAACACAATTGTCCAGAATCCCATGTCAACATATCCGCCGGCTGATGTTACCTGATATTTAAGGTTCATCAGATAAGCGGGACCTTGAAGAAGAAGAATGATTACAGTCAAATAACGTGTATATTGATTGAGTTTCATTCTTCCGCTCTCCCCCTCACGCTGCATCTTTTGGAATGCAGGAAGCACCATACCGAGCAGTTGAATCACGATTGAAGCCGTGATATACGGCATGATTCCCAACGCGAATATGGATGCCTGAGAGAATGCACCTCCCGAGAACATGTCGAGAAGTTGCATAAGACCGTCAGACGTGAAATTCTTGAGCGCCATCAGCGAGTCGGGATTGATACCCGGAAGCACTACATAGCACCCGAAGCGATAGATCACAACCAGCAGCAGCGTAATGCCGATGCGATGGCGGAGATCATCAACGCTCCAGATATTTTTAATTGTTTGAGTAAATCCCATCTTTTAAATTTTATTTTTTGATTACGCTTCCGCCGGCAGCTTCAATAGCTTGCTCCGCTTTTTGTGAGAAAGCATCAGCTTCCACTACGACATTATGAGTAATGGCGCCATTGCCGAGAATCTTTACCAAGCAGTTCTTTGGCACAAGACCTGCATTGCGAAGTTCCTCAACTGTGATTTTCTCAATATTCTTGGCTGCTGCCAATTCTTCGAGCGCGTCAAGATTGATGGCTTTATACTCTTTACGGTTGATATTTTGGAAACCGAATTTGGGCACACGGCGTTGGAGAGGCATTTGACCACCTTCAAAACCGATCTTACGGCTATAGCCGGAACGTGATTTAGCACCCTTGTGGCCGCGAGTTGATGTGCCTCCGTAGCCGGAGCCCGGTCCGCGACCGATTCTTTTGTTTTTCTTATTACTGCCGGGTGCAGGTTGAAGATTATGTAATTCCATTGTCTTAGAATCTGATTAATTAATTAGAGTTTTGTCACTTCTACGAGGTGATGCACTGCCTTCACCATACCTCTGATTGAGGGATTGTCTTCGTGCACGACAGTATGATTCATCTTCTTCAAGCCGAGAGCATCAAGGGTGCGCTTTTGCACAGCCGGGCAATTGATGCGGCTCTTTATCTGTTTGATTGCTAATTGTGCCATGTCTCTCTAATCTTATTTGCCGTTAAACACTTTTTCTACAGAGATGCCACGAGCTGCTGCAACCTGAGCGGGAGAACGAAGTTCGCTCAACGCTTCGATTGTAGCCTTCACAAGGTTGTGGGGATTCGAAGAACCCTTTGACTTTGCGAGCACGTCTGTAATACCAACACTCTCAAGCACCGCACGCATAGCACCGCCGGCTTTAACTCCCGTACCTTCTGATGCAGGCTTGAGGAATATGCGTGAGCCGCCGAATTTTGCACTCTGTTCGTGAGGAATAGTGCCGTTATGCACCGGAACTCTGATAAGATTCTTCTTGGCTGTCTCTACGCCTTTGGCAATTGCTGCCTGAACCTCATTGGCCTTACCAAGACCCCAGCCGATGATGCCGTCTTCATTGCCGACAACAACAATCGCTGCGAAACTGAAAGCACGNCCACCTTTNGTAACNTTNGTNACACGNTTGATNGCAACNAGACGGTCTTTCAATTCCAAATCATTTGTGGATTTAACTCTATTGTTCTTTGCCATGATTTTTTTTAAAATTTAAGACCGGCCTCNCGCGCTGCATCGGCCAATGATTTTACTCTGCCATGGAAGAGATATCCGTTGCGGTCGAACACAACTGTTGTGATACCTTTCTCCAAAGCTTTCTTTGCGATCTCTGCACCAACTTTAGCTGCTACCTCAGTCTTTGTGCCTCCTTCAAGTCCCTTTGATGACGCCGCTAACAATGTGTTGCCAGCCAAATCATCGATCAACTGAACATAGATGCCCTTGTTTGAGCGAAAAACACTCATGCGCGGACGCTCGGCTGTGCCCGAAATCTTGCCGCGAATGCGAGTTTTAATCTTATTTCTTCTTGCTATCTTAGATACCATTGTCTTCCTAATTTAATTATTTAGCATTTGCTGACTTGCCGGACTTGCGACGAATAATCTCACCGACAAATTTAATACCTTTACCCTTGTAAGGCTCCGGCTTGCGTAGAGAACGAATCTTTGCGCATACCTGACCGAGTAATTGCTTGTCAGAACTTTCAAGTATAATCAGCGGATTCTTGTTACGCTCTGATTTTGCTTCAACCTTAATCTCTTTAGGAAGCTTGATGAAAATAGCGTGTGAATAACCTAAAGAAAGTTCCAATACTTGACCTGTAGAGGTAGCACGATAACCTACACCTACAAGTTCCATCTCTTTCTTATAGCCCTCTGAAACGCCTACCACCATATTGTGGATAAGAGCACGATACAGACCATGCATGGCGNGATGCTCACGCTNATCATCCGNACGTGTAACAATNATATGACCATCTTCTATAGCCACATGAATATNCNNATTAATTTCTTGTGAAAGNNCCCCCNTGGGACCCTTTACTGTAACTAAATTGTCTTTTACCTGAACGGTTACGCCGGCAGGTATCACAATCGGAGATTTTCCTATTCTTGACATTTCGATACCCTCCTATTAATAAACGTAACACAATACTTCGCCGCCGATCTTCTTATCTTTGGCCTCTNTATNAGTCATCACNCCCTGNNATGTAGATANAATCGCAATTCCAAGTCCGTTCAATACGCGAGGCATGTCTTTGTAGCCTGTGTACTGGCGGAGACCCGGACGGGATACTCGATGTAGGTTCTTGATCGCGCTGACTTGGTCAACCGGATCATACTTCAAGGCAATCTTGATTGTGCCTTGCGGATTCTGCCCTTCCTCAAACTTGTAGTTGAGGATGTAGCCCTGGTCGAAAAGGATTTTTGTGATCTCCCTTTTCATCTTTGATGAGGGAACCTCCACTACGCGATGACCTGCGTGAATGGCGTTTCTCAATCTCGTCAAATAATCTGCTATTGGATCAGTCATTTTGTTGGTTGTTAAATTGATTCAGATTTTCTGAACAATATTTAATACTCTCAAGTGTTTAGGAGCCTACCGGCAAGTGCTAACTCACCAATAAACTCAAAAACTTTGCAAAGGTAATCCGANTTTCCGAATTATCAAAATTTTACGCGCCTANATTTNCACTTTTTTTAATTTATTAAATTGAAAGGGAGCGAATCTTTTATCGCCCCCTCCCTCTTTCAACATTTTTATTTATTAACTTAATTATAACTTTTTTTCTCTTTTA
>WFMC01000117.1 GCA_009177205.1 Bacteroidales bacterium | reverse complement strand
TGATAGCATAAGGGCTCCACCTCTTCCCATTCCGAACAGAGAAGTTAAACCTTATCACGCCGATGGTACTGCTAACGCGGGAGAGTAGGTAATCGCCCCCTTAACCTAAAGCCTCAGATTTCCTGAGGCTTTTTTTATTTCCGCTCGTTCGATCGCATTTTTTCTTTTTGAGGATTTTTGATTATCTTTGCATATTATGATTGAGAAGCCGATTTTTTCTATTATTACCATTACGTATAATGCCGGAGAATATATCACTGATACGATGAAATCAGTGAATGAACAGGTTTGTCATAATTTTGAACATATTATCGTGGATGGTGCATCTTCCGATAATACACTCTTCATAGTACGTCAATTCAACAATCCTTCAACTATAATCATAAGCGAAAAGGATAATGGACTTTATGACGCAATGAATAAAGGTCTGTCAATGGCAAGAGGGAAATATGTCATCTTTCTTAATGCCGGTGATACTTTCGCTTCTCCTCTTACACTAAGTCTTTTTTCCGAAGCAACACGGAATGACCCGGATATTATTTATGGGGATACGATCATTGTGGATAAGGCAAGACGTTTCAAGGCGCCACGCCATCTCTCTGTGCCGGAAAAATTGACATTTCAATCCTTTTCCCACGGTATGCTGATTTGTCATCAGGCTTTCTGTGTAAAAAAATCTATTGCCCCGCAATATGATTTGTCTTATAGATTCTCTGCCGATTATGATTGGACAATAAAGTGTATCAAAAAGAGTGTNCCNNAAAAGTGCATTANTCTTNATGCTATTGTTATTCATTATNTTGACGATGGTCTGACCGAAAAGAACAAAAAAGCATCCCTGAAGGAAAGATATGAAATAATGAAGAAACATTATGGCACCGCTAAAGCCATCGCCAGACATTTAAGTTTTGTGCCCCGGGCAATTATGCGCAAAATTAAATCTTCCGGAAGAAAATAATATTATGATTATATGAAGGCGAGCGTGTTGGTAATAACATATAATCAGGAGAAAACGATAGGTCGCGCAATAGAAAGTTTGCTACGTCAGGAGTGTGAATATCCATGGGAGATTATTCTGGCAGATGATGGGTCTGCAGACCACACACGTATTATTTGTGAAGAATATGCTCTTAAATTTCCCGATAGAATCCGGCTTATGCCAAAAGTTCCGAATAAGGGATTGGTCGGGAATTATTTTGATGCTTTTGAAGCCGCAGAAGGTGAATATATCTCGGATTGTGCAGGAGATGATGAGTGGGTTGATGTCAAGAGATTGCAGAAACAGATTGAAAAGCTGGATTCAGATAAGAGTCTGAGTGTCTGCTATTGTGATGTGGAGGTTTGCGAGAAGAATCGTCAGCCAATACTATACAGCACTCAGAAGATTCGCAATCGCTTTTTCAAGGAGAAAGTGAATGGAGAATATTTGTTGTTGGCTACATTAAATCATGTAAAATCTTTGCCTTATAGTTTATCCTCGGCATTGTATCGAAAATCGGCTTTAGAAAAAGTATATAAGAAGAATATCNGAATCGTCAGAAATNAAGAGTTCNGTGTGGAAGATGTGCCCGTTATTGCTGCATTGGNTTCGCAGGGAGACNGAGNCTATTTGCCGATTATCGGTTATAGGTATTATATTGAAGGAGAGACGGTCTCTAATAATTTGAGTCACGAAAAAGAGTTTGAATTTTACAGCCGAATCTTGAGAATGACTTTAAAACTAGCCGTTTTTTATGAAATGCCTTTGAAAAAACTGAAGAAACATTATAAATCAAAAATTTCTCATATCGCATCTCAGGCTCGNCACNCCGGAAGGAAAGATTTTGGAGNGAGAGTCAGGAAAANTGCAAAGGANTGNGGTTNNCCTCNNACGTTGCGCGCCAAAATTCATTTATGGCTCCTCNGGAANAAGAGATAAATAGTTTGGATTGATTATAAATAATATTTATACTGATTACAAATTAGGTAAGAATTGGGGGTTAAAATTTGTCTTAAAACGAATGAAAAGATAAATTTGCATTAGAAATCCTCTTAGGATTGAGATAAAGAAATAAAATTAAAAACTTATAAAAATTTACAACTATGGCTTATGTAATTGGCGACAATTGTGTTGCATGTGGCACTTGTCAAACTGTTTGTCCTGTTGATGCTATTTCAGAGGGTGAAATCTACAAGATTGATCCGGATACTTGCATCAGCTGTGGCAGCTGCGCATCTGTTTGTCCGTCTGACGCTATCACAGAAGGATAATTAGAATAGCGAAATTCGTAAATGCTATAATACCGGCATTTACTGAAAGCAGGTTTGGCAAAAAGACCGAACAGGCATAAAAAATAAGATGAATTATTCATTTTTACGAATGATTCATCTTATTTTTTTGTAACTTTGTAAAGTATAGTAATGTAAATTTATTAAAATGGAACATCTTAAGGTAAAAATAATAAATAAGAGTCATCATCCTCTTCCGAGCTATGGTACATTCGGTGCAGCCGNGATGGATGTACGTGCATATCTTCCGNAGNNGTCAGTTNTAATNAAGCCCGGACAAAGATGTTTGANTNCTACAGGNTTGTANATGCAATTNCCTCAANGCTATNAATGTCAGNTACGTCCTCGCAGCGGATTGGCATTAAAGTCTGGTATTACCGTANTAAATTCTCCCGGCACAGTTGATGCCGACTANCGNGGGGAGATAGGTATTATNCTCATCAATNTTGGCGAATGTGATTTTGAAATTAAGGATGGTGAGAGAATATGCCAGATGGTTATCAAGCAGTATAGCAGGATTGAATGGGTTGAGACAAAAACGTTGGATAAGACCGAGCGTGAAGACGGCGCTTTTGGTCATACCGGAACTGAATGAAGAAAAATCTGAAATATCGGTTTATTATTTTTAGTGTTCTCTTCTTCACAATATTGCTTTTCACCTTCGCGGCAAGCGAAATGAGTGGAAAAAACAAAAATGTGAAGGGGGGGAGAGAACTTGCTCAAAGGAGGTCGAAAGCACGCCATTTCTATCTTTCCGGAGCAAGTTTTGAAGCCATGGACAAACCGGATATAGCTACTGAATTGTATAAGAGGGCATACGAGATTGATTCAACATATTCAGAAGCTGCTTTTCAACTCGGCATCCGCAAATTGGGGCTGATCACCGACACAGTGGGTTTAAAGGAGGAAATAAGAGGGGCTCGAAACTTAGTTGAGCAATTCAGAAAGAGATACCCCGGAGATCTTTTCTCGAATCTTTTGTATGCCCGATTAATGTATAGAGTGGATGAGAAGGACACATATCGCGAAGTATTGGAAAGCTTGCGAGTGGAAAATCCTTCAAATTCTGATATAGTGCACATGCTTTCTTCGGCATATTTAGAGAATAAAGATTACGAGAAAGCATTAAAGGCTCTTGAAGACTACGGGCGCGCGGAAGGGGAAGATTTTGAATTAACGGTAGCTAAAGCCTCAATTCTGTTTGAGACGGGGGATACAGTGGGTGCTTTTCAAACAATAGACCGAATGGCTCTTAAAGAACCTTCAAATCCTCAATACAACCTCTTTAAATCTCAATTATACCTCTATGCCAATCAGCCGGACTCGGCTCTCTCAACTGCCCAAAAAGCGGAATTGATGGTTGACCCTGCAGAGGGAGGAGCTATCAAATTGCAATTGGCGGATATTTACTTATCCATGGGCGACAGCATAAATTATGATGCCAAGACCTACGAGGCATTGCTTGCCGAGGATATAGATTTTGAAACGAAGAATGCTATTTTGACGAGTTATCTTCAAGGAATAATTTCCGACAATAGCGACCGGGCGCGTGGCGATAAACTTTTTGCCGGATTGCTCAGGCAATATCCTCATGAAGCCTCACTGCGCGAATTAAGTTCGAGATATAATGCATCCAAAAGAGATTTTGAAAAAGCGGAGGAAGATATTGATTATGCGTTGGATTTAGACCATACGAATGAGAAATATTGGACTTTGGCGATGATGTATGCGATCTCGGGAGATAACAAGAAGCGTGTTGAGGAGGTTTATGATAAAGCGATGAAGAATCTTCCGGATATATCAACGGAATTTTCACTCTTGGCAGGGAATGNTTTTGTGATGAATGATGNGCCGCAGAAAGNGATTGAAATTTATCAGAAGTGNCTACAGAAGAATTTCCCTGGACAAGATCTCTACAATAGAATAGACTTGAATCAGTTGTCGTCTTATCTGAGGTCGGACAATATCAATGACTTAATCGGTATTTATCGTCAAGCCGGAGATGCATTCCATGAACTTAAAGACAGGGAACATTCATTTATGAATTATGAGAATGCCATGACATTGGATGATAACGATGCGTTGCTTTTGAATAACTATGCATATTTCTTGATAGAGTCAGATGAGGAGTTGACTGAGGAGGAGATGGAAAAAGCGGAGGAGATGTCGAAGAAATCACTCGCTTTGGAACCTGAAAATAAGATATATTTGGACACACGTGCCTGGATCTTATTTAAGAAAGGTGATTATGAAGCTGCCAAAGAGGTGATCGAGAGTATAATCAATACACCTGACGGACCGCTTCCGGTGGAAAATAATGGTGAATATTATTCTCATTACGGAGATATTCTATATATGAATAATCTGAAGGAGGAGGCAAGAGAAGCGTGGAAGAAAGCATTGGAANCCACTCCTAATNATGAGANATTAAAAATCAAAGTTAAAACCGGANAAATTACTTCTCCGAAGAGATCGAAATGATGAAGATATTATTAAAGGTTCTTGCGTTCGTAATTTTCATATTCAGCGTTGTGCCCGCAAATGTGCAGGCTCAAACACTTTTGAATAATAAGGAGCGCAAGCAAAGGATAGAAAAAATTACTTCTGATTATAAAGATTGGACCTCAGCGACATGGCAAGGTAAACTAAAATCCGATATGCTACCTTTGACCGTAACAATGAAAGTGTTTTTGGAAAAAGACAAAAACATTCTTTTATCTTTTCGTGCATTTATTGGAGAAGTGTTGCGAATAGAGATTGATAAGGAGAGAGTGTTGGTGGTCAATAAATTCAAGAAGAGGTATTGGGAGGGGGATATAAAGACAATCAATCTTTTAATGCCGAGTATTTATGAGAGCATTCAGTCAATGCTAATCGGCAGAGGATTTATAATAGGAGAAGGGGAGCTCTCGGTTAAAAATGCAGCGAAAGCGGAGGTGTATGACCTGAATGAAGACTATGTGCTTGTCGCCCCCTTACTTCCGGAAAAATTTGAAAATTACACCTATGGGTTTGCGTTAAATAATCAGGGAAAACTCAATAATGTTGTGATGAGTTATTCGAAAGTTCAGGAGAACCCGGATAATTGTGATTTGGTCAATGTATCCAATATTATGGAGCTTCTGGCAGACATAACTTATACGGATAACGGAAAAGCATCTGCTGATGTGAATTTTACTCTTCAGGGAGTGAATTTAAAAGGGACTATTGAAGCAGACCCAATAGAATGGGATGTGAAAGGTTTCAGCAGAATAGAAATTGGCAATAATTATCGTCGATGTTCATTCAAAGAATGTCTCTCTTTTTGACAATTTTAATTAACCGACAGATGAGCATAAAATTGAAAAGGATAATTAAAAATATATCATACTTGATTGTGGCGGCAATTATAGGATTGTCTTCATTCTCTTATCCTGTGGAAATATATGCTCAGAATGCAAGAGGAAAAAAGAAGTCTTCAACTATAACTAAAAAAGCTACAAATAAGAATACCTCAAAAGTTGCAAAGCAGAGTAATACTAAAAACAATAAGGGTGGCTCAAAAAAATCCGGTACGGGAACAAATAAACAGAAGCAGCAGAAAGGAGGCAAGAAATTAAACGAAAATTTGAGTTCGGCTGAATTAAAAAAGCGCCAGCAGAATCTTCAGGCAGAGGTTAATGCCACAAAAGAGGAGATTAAAAAAAATAATGCTTCAATTAAAAAGGGT
>WFMC01000199.1 GCA_009177205.1 Bacteroidales bacterium | reverse complement strand
TTGAGCTAAGTTTTGACTGGTNTCACCCATAAATTTCGTAAAAAGCTTTTCAGTTCTTACAAGATATAGATTCAATCCAATCTCATTCGCAATCACTGATGCTGTCATAGTTTTCCCGGTTCCAGAAGGNCCATACAATAAAATCCTTTTTCTATTGTCAAGGTTGTGTTGNCTTAACTGTATTCGCCTTTTAAACTCGACTATAACACGTTTGATTTGTTCTAGAGATGANGGCTCTAAGATTAAATCCGATAGAGTGGACGATTCATAAATTGGGATAAAGAANTCAGANGAAACAGCCTGTGTAAGCGGCTTAGGCAAANTCGCGAATCTCGGTGTTTTCTTTTGATTTACTAAATCTTGAATAGAACGGGCAAGAACAGCGTGCCCTGCCTTGGCTTCCACGGCAGAGATCTGTAGCGCTATCTTAAGGAATAAGTTCTCATCCTTGTCGATATGGCTACGTATAAGAGTCAATATTTGATCTGCGTTAGCCATAAATTTTGCTTTGCAAAATTAGCAAAAAAAGTTGACATGCACAAATCTTGAACAAGTTTTTCCACACCTAAATGTCAGAAGACATCCGATTTGGGGCCGTTGGCGATGGCATCTATCTCGTCAGCGATTTCATCGGAGGAGAGTTTGATGTAATCCATGAAGGTCTTTTGGGTCTTGTGGCCGCTGACGTGCATCATCTGGACTATGGTGTATTTGTGGGTGAGATACATGTTGGTGATTCCGCTGCGTCGGGCGGTGTGGGTGGTCACGCAATTATAGCGTGGCATAACAACTTCGCCCTTGTCATTGCGTACTACAACGAGTTTGCCATCATCCTCCAGTTTCTTCTGCTTCATGGTGAGTTTTGTGGTTACCATCTTGGCAAGCGAAGGGACAGTATCAGAAAGTTTCTTGAGAATTTCCTTTATATAGCGGTTTAGAATTACATCGACCACAGAAGGGAGATTATAAGAATATTTCTCACAAATGGCTTTAAGGTTGGGGTTCATTATCGGAATCTTTACTTCATTGCGCGTTTTCTTCTGCACCAGCCGGATTACAGGCGTTCCCTTTGCGGTAGTGGTGAAACAGTCTTTGTCGATGTCGTTGTAGTCGCTCACTCGCTGGCAGGTATAGCAACCGACAAGAAATATGTCACGCACTTCATCTTGTTTTCCGGTCAGTGGCATATCATAGAGAGCTTGCAATTCGGCATCGGTGAGATAGATTTCAATAGCCTTGTCGCTTTCCTCTATTTTCTTCTTGGCGAAATACTGCATGGCTCGGTCGTTGTCATG
>WFMC01000210.1 GCA_009177205.1 Bacteroidales bacterium | reverse complement strand
GTGGGGCTCCCTCCCCGGATGGGGAGGGCTGGGGTGGGGTGAAAAATCTCCTCCATATATAGGTTTGATTTTTTGGAAAACGTTATTAATATTATGATATACAACTATAATCACAAGGAGATATACTATGAGTAAACGACTAGACGGAACATCAATGTTCACAGGTGTAAATGCAGGTTTTACAAACGCTTTTGCGCAGTTATCGGGTCAATATGCTGATGGTATTACTTTAGAAAACCTAAATAAAGCATTAACCAATACTAATATAACAAATACCGCTTATGGAGCGACTTTTGCTTCTTATATGACTAATAATTTTAATAACATAGACTCTGACCGAGACGGGGTGATTTCTGCAGAAGAAATTCAGAATCTTATGGGACAAATGGCGGCTCAAGGTATGACTCGCGAACAGATTATGACTTTAGCCGGGGCAACAGGTATGAGTTCTTCTTTAACTCAGACTGTACTTGAACATTTTAATGAAATTGATAAAAAGAGCGGGGTATAAATTTGCCAATGAGTTTTTTTCTGATTTGGCAGCCGAAAAATTGGATGTCGGGAAATTTCTGCAGCAATATGTCGAGGAATTGGAGAGAGAGCAGGACTCCACACATATCTCTGCCGGAGAATTTCAACTTCATTCTGAAGAGGATGATAATGCCAAAAACAAAAAGGATGTCTTGGTTATCGGAGGCAAATCAATCTCGGGATTGAGTTATAAATTTGCAAAATGCTGCAATCCTATCTACGGAGATGAAGTATTTGGATTTATTTCTTCTGAAGGTACGGTGAAAATCCATAAAGCCGATTGTCCTAATGCCCATAACATCCGTTCCCGTTATCCCTATCGTGTAATTCCTGTAGAATGGAGTGGTAAAACAGGTGATTCTTTAGCAGCAAACCTACGAATTATAGGAAATGATGATTTGGGAATTCTTGCAAACATCACTTCTATCATTGCCAAAGAATTAAATGTCAATTTGAGAAATGTCTCCATTGATACTCATGACGGAATGTTCCAGGGATTTTTGACAGTCGGCGTGACAGATGTGGGTCAACTGAATAACCTTATAAAAAAGATTCGCACTGTCAAAGGAGTGAAAGATGTGAACAGAGTATAAGCTATATTTTACAGAATTCTTTTATTTTGAGTGTGGATTTTTCAAAATTTGAATATATTTGTAAAGAAGAATTTTTTTTAATCACCATGAAGACAATAACTTTACTTTCATCACTTGCAATATTGGGGATTGCATTAACCGCCTGCAAAGGATATGACGACTCCAAAGCGCGTGAAGACCGACAAGAATGGATCACCTCTCTTGCTGACACCATTTCAATCATTGAAAAAACTCGAACTCAAGATTCTTTGAATCTTGACCAACTTCGTGAAGAAGTAGAAGACAGATTGCAAAACTTCATGATTATTAACAATCCGCGCGAAGTGGAGCCCTATTATATTTTGAAAGCATTCAGAGCATCATATCCCCTTAATTCCACCGGCATTGCTGCTCGAGTGCTGAAAAATGAAGGTATGGAAATTGTGGCAGCCCTCACAGGAAAAAGATTTAATGCAATCCGGATCTCATCAGGTCAAAATTCTGCCGAAAGTCAAATCGTACCCGCCGACCAGGCTCTCAATTACACTGCCGGAAATCTTACTACGGTTGCCTTCTCGGGATCGAAGACAGACTCCTTGGCAATGCTCGTAGCAGAAAATGCCGCTAATAAGGTAAAGTTAGAATATCTCCAGAATGGAAATGTTGCTCAATCTATAATTCTCTCACAAAATCAGATTAATTGGATTTCTGAAACATACAGCTTATGTTCAAACCAAGCTGAGATTCATAACCTCGAAAACTCCTTACTCATCTCGAGCAGAAAACTACAGATCTTAAAATTAACCCTGGACAGCGAAAAAGAGAAAGCTTCGAAAGGAAATGAATCAAAATAATTTGTTATAGAGATAAAATATTTCTATATCCACCCTACAAACCTTTTTTATTATGATGCTAAATGATTCTGACCGCCAATTTCTGAAAGAAAAAGGTATTTCCGAAGATACACTCACTCTTCAACTCAAAATGATTGCCGATGGATTTCCCTATCTGAAAATCCAAGCCCCGGCTACCGTGGGAAACGGCATTGCAAAACCATCTCCTGAACTTGAACAACAAAGTATTGACATTTGGGAAAAATACCTTAAATCGGGTGCTTCGATAAAGAAAATGGTGCCGGCTTCCGGTGCTGCATCCCGTATGTTTAAAGACCTTTTTGCATTTCTTAATGGAAAGAGTGAAACTCCGGATAATGATTTCGTAAAGAATTTCTTTGAAGATATTGAAGATTTCGCCTTCTTCCATCGACTGAATAGAGAAGCTCTTAACCTCTTTGACAGAAGTATCCATACTCTTATAAAAGAGAAACGGTATAAAGATATTGTCAATATTCTTTTGAATGTCCCCGGTCTCGGTTACGGACATCTGCCAAAAGCATTGCTGATGTTTCATAAAGTTCCGGGCACTTCGCGCACCCCTCTTGAAGAACATATCGCGGAAGGCGCCCAGTATGCTCTCGGAAAAGACAAGACTGTGAATTTACATTTCACTGTAAGCGAAGAACACCTTCCTTTGGTTAATGCAAAAATTGAAGAAGTCAAGGCTTTCATGGAACATCAATATGGCATTAAACTTAACATTTCTCTAAGTGTTCAGAAGCCCTCCACCGACACTATTGCCGGCACCCCGAGTGGAGAGCCATATCGCGAAAACGGCAAACTATTCTTCCGTCCGGGTGGACATGGTGCGCTCATAGAGAATCTTAACGACCTCAATGCAGACGTAATTTTTATTAAGAATATTGATAATGTTGTGCCCGATTCGCTTCGGGAATCAACTATTCTTTATAAGAAGATAATCGGTGGTATTCTTGTTGGTGCTAAAATAAAAGCCGACCAATATTGCAAACGCCTTAAGGCAGGCGTGCCTTCCGAGGAAGAACGCATGGAAATGTTATCATTCCTGAGAAAAATTCTTTGCATCACCCATGATGAAGCGGATAAAATGACTCCTGAAGAACAGGCTCATTATATTTTCTCCAAGCTCAATCGTCCGATGCGCGTTTGCGGAATGGTGAAGAATGAAGGTGAACCCGGTGGTGGTCCTTTCCTTTGTTATAATGCAGATGGTACTGTCAGCCCTCAAATCCTCGAATCTTCACAGATTGACCCCAAAGATAAAAAGGCGATGAAGATGCTTAAAGAGGCTACACACTTTAATCCCGTAGACTTGGTAGTGGCGATAAAGGATTATAAAGGGGACAAATTTAATTTGCGGGATTTTGTAGATGTTTCCACAGGCTTCATATCTGAAAAGAGTCGTGAAGGGGTGGAGATTAAAGCATTGGAATTGCCCGGATTGTGGAACGGTGCAATGTCAGATTGGAATACAATTTTCGTAGAGGTTCCTGCTGAGACTTTCAATCCCGTCAAGACTGTCAATGACCTCCTCCGTCCGGCGCACCAATAGTAATCTGCTCTTTGGTCTTTGGAATTGCAACGTGTATGTAATCTGACTTAGCGTTCAATGTTCAAAAATTCCATTGTTTAGTTGGCGAAATCTACGCAAAGTCCGAATTGAAGGCAACGCGGATTCAACGGATAATCCGGTATAGAGAAATAATTGCTCTTAAAGAGTCCTTGATTCACATGACTCCATAAGACATAAAAACGAACTTTATATAACTTTGCAGAGATGTAGGCATTACAAAAAGCGTAATTGCCTACTTCTTTTTTATGCTGTGTATAAAAACTCATTGTAGCCGGCTGATAAGCATATCCATAATATCTTGTGTAATAATCACAATCTATGCCCAAATTCACATTCAAAACCTTAAATGCCGTGAAGTTTATAAACATATTGGAATATACAGACAGTGCCGGCAATGGCAATACACTCTTATCCGAAGAGACTTGGTAGGTGACGGTATTATTCCAATTCCATATTCCGAATTTCAACTTCTGATTTAAGCGTATGGCAAAGACTTGTATATTAGGGAAATGCTGGGTTGGAATTCCCTCCGAATTAAAATAAACATAATTCTTCAAATTCCGAAAATCAGCCGATATTTCTGTTTTTGTCCAGGGGATCATTAACTTTCCTCCCACATCATAGAGAATAGTCTTGCTTAAATTTTGATTCCATGCAAAGTGATTGGATATATAATGACTCAGCAGATATGAATTTGACGTATTGTGAAATCCTCCGTGGGCAGAAACCTCCACCGTATCTCCAAATAATTTAAACCGAGAAGAAGCCTCTCCGTTGACATCAACATCACCGGCTACTCCTCCTGTCAATCCGAATCTCGCAGCAGCAAGATAAGTTATCGCCGTGCCTTGACGCTTAGAGATACTGCCACCGACAAATAATCTGTTTTGTGTTATTCTCGGTGTGCAATTAAACCCTTCAGGCAATGGAGTCAACATAGCTTTCTCCTCTTCCGACAAATTGAGGTTGCTTTTGTAAGTGGTTTGAGTTATTCTGCGAGTCTGCAGAGAAGCGTATGCCTCAATGCCGAATTTTGCCCATTTTCTGAATCCCTCAAGGAGTTGAACGCCGATGGAGTTTGTAACAGTCCAGTATTCCGTGCTGTCTTCCGTTTGATAAGGATTCAGATAAGTGTTTTTCCAGAATTTTTCTGCTTCCTCTCTGTCACGATTATTAAATTTGTGCTTATGACCCTCATAATCCAAAGAATAAATAATCTTTGTCACAGGCACATAGATGTCTCTGACGGTCGTATCGTTCACTTCCTCTTCGCGCCAATATCCGAGTTTTAGAGCATGGGTGGTGAAGAGTCTGTCGCCGCGAAGGCGTGTTTGGGCTGTTGTCAAATTGGTTGGAATTGATTTGGCTTCAACTTTTGTTATGCCTCCCTGCACTTCCGCCGGGTCGGTAATATATAAATCATCCTCAATACCTCCATTCTCTTGATTCACCGTATTATAGTGATAATACATCGCTTGCATATCATAGCGATGTGTATTGAGATATACATTGAAGCCGAAATTAAAATCTTTTACAGCTTGATAATTATACGCACCCTTGGCATAATTATAATCTAAGAATGCCCCGATTCCGATATTTTTATTAACATTTCCTGCAAAAATCGCATTCAGGCGATCGGCGTGATTCTGTTTGCTTCCTCCGAAATTATAGGACAATAGTGTCATCGGAACATAGACATTATAGAACTTGAATGTTTTCAAAGAAGGGAGTGTAAAGGAGAGAGCATCGTCAAAAAAGAAAGTTGATGCCATTGCCGGTCTTTGGAAATAAATCATGTTAATTCCTTCGGCATCAAGAGTCCCTGTTGTGGCGTAAGCATCTGATGTAAAGGAAGGGATAAACCTTCGTTGATAATTATAAAGAAGAGTGTCTATATTCGATTTGTTATGATTTCCAAGTGGGGTTGAAAGATACCATGCCGAGCCTTGTTTCTTTTTCTTTACACTATCAGTGGGTTCGGTTGAAGAGTCTCCCCCGCGAGTTTTTTTGATG
>WFMC01000030.1 GCA_009177205.1 Bacteroidales bacterium | reverse complement strand
CTGCTTCCAAAATTCTTTTGACAGCTTCGTGCACAACATCTTCAGCATCCGACTTATTTCCAATTCTAATCGAGGCAAAACGGACAAGGTAATTGAGGTTTGCCTCAATTACATCTCCAAGCAACTGTCTGGTCTGTATGTCGAGCTGTTTCTTCACTATTAAAACTTCTGTCTCTATTATAAAGACTGAAAACTGCTAAAATCGACGAAATTAAAGTGTTAAAAAAATAAAAAATAGAATTTTTCAACATGCAGCACTTCGAACATAGGAGATATTACCTCTACAAAGGTAGTTCAAATTCATAATATTCCGCTCATAGACAGCGAGAAAGTATCGCGGTACGGGAACTTCTCACAGCCGATGTAGAGGGTATCGAATTGAAAATCATTGAATACCTTTGAAGTTATTACGCGATGAGATAAAGCGTCGGAGCCGTCGGTGCGGTGTTGCATAATCTCGGCTGCACTCGGCATAGTTCAAACAAGTTTAACTCTGCCCTCATTTGCACGAGATTTCGAGCAGGTCTTCTTCTGACTCTGCGAGCTTTTGCTTCAGTTTGAGTGGTTTAAATAGGTCTTCAGCGATTTATAAATTCGCCTGACTTGTCTTTGTGGAAGCCGTTGCGTCCTCGGCTGACACCGGCGGACTGGATGGCGAGTATCAAGTCTTCGTTATTCGAGCGATTGAAGAACGGCACAAGGCGTTGCTTACCTGCGAATTGAAAATCGCAGAATCCCTGTAAAATAAAACCAATATGAAGCAAAGCCTGATTGATGAGCAGGTACTTTTCATCGTGCGGCATGGGGTTGTCGAGGTAGACCGCCTCGACGCGCCAATCGTGCCTCTCGAACTAGTGGATAACCCACCATCGGAAGTCTTGGTCGTTTACGGCATAGAGGATGTGTCTATTTTGACACACCCACTAGTCTGAGGTTGTCAGACTTACGTCTGACAAGGTTGCGGAAAAGCAGGGATTCGAACCCTGGGTACCCGTAAGGGTACAACGGTTTTCGAGACCGTCCCGATCGACNACTCCGGCACTTTTCCTAAAAGTTTTTAATAGTATNCAAAATTAAAAATTTTATTTCAAACCTCAAAGAATTCACAATAATTAAAATTTATTTACCCTATACGCATTAGTGTGAAAAAATTTTAGTATATTTGTCAATATTACACACCCAAAGTTTAAAATTACTTTATGAAAGGAATAGTTCTTGCCGGGGGATCCGGCACACGTCTTTATCCAATCACAAAGGGCGTATCAAAACAATTATTGCCGATTTATGACAAGCCGATGGTGTATTATCCCATTTCGACTTTGATGCAAGCCGGTATCAGAGAGATTCTAATCATCTCTACACCATACGATCTACCTGGTTTTAAGCGTTTGCTAGGAGACGGGTCAGATTATGGAGTAAAATTTGAATATGCGGAGCAGCCATCGCCTGACGGGCTTGCTCAAGCCTTTATAATCGGCAGGGATTTTATTGGTGATGATGCTGCATGCCTGGTGTTGGGTGACAATATATTCCATGGAGCAGGCTTCACCACCATTTTGCGTGATGCCGTAAAGGATGCTGAAGAAAATGGAAAAGCCACGGTTTTCGGTTATTGGGTTGATGACCCGGAAAGATACGGTGTGGCAGAATTTGATAAAGAAGGAAACTGCCTATCTATAGAAGAGAAGCCGCATTCGCCAAAGTCCAATTATGCAGTAGTAGGTCTTTATTTCTATCCCAATAAAGTTGTGGATGTGGCTGCAAATATTAAACCATCGGCTCGAGGAGAATTGGAAATTACTACTGTGAATCAAGAATTTCTACAAGACGGAGAATTGAAAGTAAGTGTCTTGCCGCGCGGATTCGCATGGCTTGATACCGGTACCCATGATTCTCTCGCGGAAGCTTCCATCTATGTGGAAGTTTTGGAAAAGCGTCAGGGTCTTAAAATTGCGTGTCTTGAAGGGATAGCCTACCGCAAAGGGTGGATTAATAAGGAAAGGATGATAGAGTTGGCAAAGCCGATGCTGAAAAACCAATATGGTCAATATTTGATAAAAGTAGTTGATGAAATTGACCGCACAAAAGACAGTAATCTTGATTAATTATGGAAGTTATTAAGACCGATATAGAGGGAGTGGTAATAATTAAGCCTCGTATTTTCAACGATGCCAGAGGGTATTTTTTTGAAAGTTTCAACAAAAAAGAATTTGAAGAAAAAGTTGCGAAAGTTGATTTTGTGCAGGATAATGAAAGCAAATCAAGTCGACAAAGGNGGTGATGCGCGGGTTGCATTTCCAACGTCCTCCTCATGCTCAGGCTAAACTCGTGAGATGCGTCAGAGGGAGAGTGTTGGATGTGGCTGTGGATATCCGCAAGGGTTCTCCAACCTACGGAAAATATGTGGCTGTGGAGTTAACGGAAGATAATCATCTACAATTCTTTATTCCCCGTGGATTTGCTCATGGTTTTGCTGTTTTGAGCGATGAAGCTGTGTTTCAATACAAATGCGACAATTATTATGCGCCCGAGGCTGATGGCGGAATTTCAATAGAGGATGCATCATTGGGTATTGATTGGCAATTGGATTTGGAAGATGTAATTCTTTCGGAAAAAGATAAAAAGCATCCNTCATTGAAGGATTTTGAAACACNTTTTGAATATTAATAAGNTATGAATATATTNGTAACAGGGGCTAACGGTCAGTTGGGTANCTNCATCAGAGNTAAATCTGCAAAAAGNTCACATAATTATATTTNTACCGATGTGGCAGAACTNGNCATCACAGATAGCAATGCCGTAAAGCAAATGGTGAAAGATAAGGATGTTGATTTAATTATAAATTGCGCTGCCTATACTAATGTTGAGAAAGCTGAAGATGATTCTGAATTTGCTGAAGTTTTAAATGCAAAAGCAGTTAAGAATCTTGCAGAAGCCATGGCTGAGAAAGGTGGAAGATTAATACATATAAGCACCGATTATGTGTTTGGCAAAAATGCCGGCAACACTCCTCGCGGAGAGGATGAACCGACAAATCCGACAGGTGTTTATGGTATCACTAAACTCCATGGCGAACAAGCAATTATGGAGTCGGGAGTCAAAGCCATCATTTTACGCACAGCCTGGCTCTACAGCGAATACGGGAATAACTTCCTGAAGACAATGTTACGACTGACCGGGGAAAAACCGACATTGAATGTTGTGTTTGATCAATGCGGGACTCCAACATACGCAGGCGACTTGGCTGAGGCTATAATAGATATAATTGATAACGGTCAAATTGATGGAAATGAAGGTATCTTTCATTTTTCAAATGAAGGGGTATGTTCCTGGTATGATTTCACTAAAGAGATTGCACGTCAGGCAGGNCNTGACAAACTGCGAAANTTACNCTTGTCATTCCGATNANTTNCCATCAAAAGTTGTCAGACCGAGTTATTCNGTATTGGATAAAACAAAATTCAAGAAAACTTTCAATTGTTCGGTTCCATACTGGACTGAGGCATTGGAAAGATGTCTTTCAAATATGCAATATTAAAAACTATTCATAAACCGTATGAAATTTAAAAGAAATATATTAATCACCGGTGGAGCGGGATTTATCGGAAGTCATGTTGTTAGACTGTTTGTGAATAAATATCCTGAGTATCACATTGTGAATCTTGATAAATTGACATACGCCGGTAATTTGGCTAACCTCAAGGATGTTGAAAACAAAGAAAACTATACTTTTGTGAAAGCCGATATCGCTGATCTGGATAAAATGCGTGAAGTGATAAAGGAATATGAAATCGACGGAGTAATCCATCTCGCCGCCGAGAGTCATGTCGACAGAAGCATCAAAGACCCCTTTACATTCGCAAGAACAAACGTGATGGGTACATTATCGCTTCTGCAGGCTTCAAAAGAATATTGGGATGCTCTTCCCGAAAAATATGAAGGAAAACTATTTTATCATATCTCTACGGATGAAGTATATGGAGCACTTGAATTAACAGCGCCTGAAGGGATTGAGTCTCCTTTCACCACTGCGGCATCTTCTGAGCATCACCATGCCTACGGAGAAGAATTCTTTGTGGAAACAACAAAATATAATCCCCATTCTCCTTATTCTGCATCTAAAGCTTCCAGCGACCATTTTGTAAGAGCATATNATGATACTTACGGAATGCCGACNATAGTAACGAATTGNAGCAATAATTATGNACCTTNTCAATTCCCTGAAAAATTGATTCCATTATTTATAAATAATATCCGCCATCGCAAACCATTGCCGGTGTATGGCAAGGGAGAGAATGTCAGAGATTGGCTTTTTGTTGAAGATCATGCGAGAGCCATCGATTTGATTTTTCATAAAGGGGAAGTTGCGGAGACATATAATATCGGTGGATTCAATGAATGGAAAAACATTGATATTATCAAAGTTCTGATAAACACTGTAGACAGGCTTTTANGAAATAAAGANGGTTANNGTGACGAATTGATAACTTATGTAACCGACAGAGCAGGTCATGATCTACGCTATGCTATAGATAGCCGCAAATTGCAAAAGGAACTTGGCTGGGAACCTTCATTGCAATTTGAANAGGGNNNNGAANAGNCNGTAANATGGTATCTTGACAATNAAGACTGGATAGATAATANCANATCCGGAGAATATGAAAAATATTACGAAGATATGTATTCCGGAAGATAAANGAAGCNTTAAATTAAAAATTGAACANCTATGGAAAACGANAGAATCATACNNGCTTCNNAATTNATCATTAATGAAGATNGAAGNGTATTTCACATTCATTTGCGTCCGGATCAGCTTCGCGACAATATAATTCTTGTTGGAGACCCCGGGCGAGTGGATATGGTGGCTTCATATTTTGATACGGTGGATTATGATATTAGTTCACGCGAGTTTCATGCGATTGCCGGCAAATATAAAGGGAAAGAGATATTATGTTTATCTCACGGCATAGGACCGGACAATATTGAAATCGTCGTCACCGAACTTGATGCATTGGCAAATGTTGATTTTAAAACACGCAAAATCAAGCCCGAACATCGAACTCTTAAAATGGTCAGAATCGGCACGAGCGGTTCGCTTCAGGAGGATATCCATATCGGAGATTTTGTTATGGCAACTAAAGGGACAGGTTTTGACGGCATATTAAATTTCTACGCAGATAGAAATGAAGTTTGCGACCTTGAGTTTGAGCGTGAATTCATGGCGCATACAGATTGGAACTCAACCTGGGCAGCGCCTTATACTGTTGACGCCGATCCCGAGTTAATCAGAGAGATTGGGGGAGATGATATGATTCACGGATTCACGATTGCAGCCGTGGGCTTTTATGCTCCTCAAGGACGAATGGTAAGGCTNNCTTTNGCAGATCNGANTCTGAATGAGAAAATTGAATCTTTCAGATATAACGGGAAACCGATCACTAATTTTGAGATGGAATCGGCTTGCCTTCAGGGATTGGCAAAACTTTTGGGTCATAAAGCCATGACTGTGTGTTGCATCATTGCAGAGAGACGCCTGACAAAAGCAAATACGGATTATAAGCCTGCAGTAAAAAAATTGGTAGAAACAGTTCTTGATCGTATTTAACAATTAAGTTTTTCACTGCGTATCTCAATGGATAATTCTTCAGATCTACTCTATAAAGTGGCCCTCTCGATGACAAAGGGGGTCACTCCTTTAATCCTTCAAAGGTTAGAGGAAGCAGAAATGTCGTTAGAAGAATTTTTCAAGAGTGATAAGAGTAGTCTCATCATAAAACTCGGAATCAAGAACAACAATTTCTTTGATTCCTACAAACGTGATGAGTTACTTTTTAATGCAGAAAAAGAACTTTCTAACATTGAAAAACATAATGTAAATTGCNATNTCTANGGCGATGATAANTANCCANNGCGATTGATAGAGGTGCCTGATGCTCCCATTATGCTTTATAGTTTGGGTGACTGCGACTTGAATTTCGAACACCCGGTCAGTGTTGTAGGTACTCGCCGATGCACAGCTATGGGAGTAGACTTCANAAAGAAATTTGTAAAAGAATTAAGCGGCTATTTCCCGGATTTGACCATAGNCAGCGNACTGGCATACGGGATAGATTCAACCGGTCATTTATCCTCTATTGAGCAGGGAATTAAAACCGTTGCAGTGGTGGCGCACGGCTTGGACACGATTTATCCGGCTGCCCACCGAGAACTTGCTAAAAATATTATCAGGAGTGGGGGAGCGATCGTCACGGAATATCCCTTTGGCACTAAACCCTATCAGAGCAGATTTTTGGAACGCAACAGGATAGTGGCAGGAATGAGTGACGCGGTAGTAGTAGTGGAAAGTGAAATAAGGGGAGGTGCGATGTCGACTGCGAACATTGCATTTAATTACAATAGGGAAGTCTTTGCCATGCCCGGAAGGATAACCGATATAATGTCTTCCGGCTGCAATAATTTAATAAGGCGAAATAAGGCTCATCTAATGACGTGTGCCGCTGATTTTGTGGAGCAAGTGGATTGGACACCATTAGGATTGAATATTACTCCCGGAACACGCTCCCTATTCCCGGAATTGGAGGGTGATGCCAAACGCATCTACGACATTCTGCGATTTTCGACAGAACCTAAGAGTCTGGACTCCATACATCAGGAATTGAAAATTCCTATGCCTTCCTTAATGGGATTGATGGGGGAGTTGGAATTTGACGGCATAGTTGTGAAACTCCCCGGCAATAGATATGAAATAGGGAGTTAATTTTTTTTAAATAGTTAGAGATNATTTTTANACAATTCTGCTACNTNNTCACCTTTTGATAGTTTACTATCCTTANGCATCACACAAGTTATGTCGGCTTTAGCGATTGACTGACCATCCGGGAGGAATATAACTTGATGGAAAATAAATCGAGGACCTTTTCGCTCAAGATTTAATGCGCTGACAAATCGGTCGCCACTTTTCAAAGGAGAAAGATATTCAATATCTATTTTTCTCACAACCGCGTCAATACCATCGTAATGCAGATCTATGAATCTAACTCCGGCTGCCTCACAAAACTTATGACGGGTATGCTCCATATAATGCAGATAATTCGCATTATTGACGATGTGTTCCGTGTCAAGTTCATAGTCTCTTACTTCCATTTCCAAATGGAAAATATAGTCATTTAGATTTATCATTAATTAAGAATATGAAATATTATTTTTCAAGAAGAAAAATAGATTTTTTTTAAAATCAGGATGGGAATTAAGTAAATCTTAGGGATTAAAAACAAAACCCAAAGCGTGAAAAAAAGTAAAAAATTCGACCATCCCATGTAAAATTTTT
>WFMC01000108.1 GCA_009177205.1 Bacteroidales bacterium | reverse complement strand
CTTCTGTTGAAGCATGGGGTTATCCCGATATGGAATTTAAGACTCCTGTAATTACTAGTTCAAAAGTGGATTACGATGAGAATTATATAGAGGGAATGACATGTCAACATATCAGTTCTATAGAATTTTGGCTTAAGGAGAATTGGTACTATCTAGATGGAGAAAGATATAACCTTACTCTACATCCTAAGATAAATACTATAGAAAAGAATAAAGTAAACTTATATGAAATGACGGCAGAAGGAGATAAGTTAATTTCTACTGTCAATTTAAATGTAAGGTATGATATCAATGAAGTTTGTGGGGTAGGAACAGTTAGCCTCAACACATCTCTTTATGAAGGTAAGAGGTACAAATTGGTTATTCCTGAAGGCTATTTTACTGTTATTCCATTCAATAATTTGAAAGATCAATCTAAAGTCAATCTTATACGTAATAAAGAATTTGTATTGACGTTCGAAGGTGCAACTCCCAACAAAGTCATTCTTCAAAGTTGTAATTATGCTGACAATTCAGTTGTAAGTAAACTTTACACTGTAAACTGGGTATTTGAAGGCACATATCAACTCAGCGAAAATATCAACACTGTAAAATGTGACAGAGTGACTGTAAATCAATTTGGTGAAATTCCTTCGACTCAGGAAAAGACAGCCTTCCTTTCAGAAGGAATAGGTAAGACATATGTATATGTGAAATTTTTGGATGAGGCTACCGGGGAACCGACAAACGTTTCCAATAAAACAACGTATACTCTCACTATTCCAAAGGGAATGCTTATAAATACCATTAACGATGAAATCGTAAATGATGAAATCGTGCTTCATCTGAAAGGAGGAGAGGAAACAGTGCCGGCTATGAACCCATCGAAATGCCTCATACGCGCAGGTGCGAATACGGGAGCTTCGCCGCAACAGACAAGGAACGCCTGGCAGATTTAATTTCAGCCTTGGAAAATTCAGAAATCAAAGCGATACTTTGCGGACGCGGAGGGTATGGCTGTGTGCATCTTCTGTCGGAAGAACTGCAAAAGTTAGTGGCTGCCAACCCCAAATGGATCATCGGATTCAGCGATGTTTCGGCTCTGCATGCACTTTGGCTCAAAGCCGGAGTTAAATCAGTTCACGCTTCCATGGCGAAGCAATTGACACTATATAATCCCGACAATCAATCAGGAGCGGCGCTCGACATAGCACTCTCGGAAAATCTTAATGTATCTGATGCTGAAGAATTGAGATATTGCACTGATTTGATGTTTTCAATTCTTCAGGGCACTGAAAAAGAGATTGATTTTAAAGCGGACGGTGGACACCGAATTATCAGCGGAAAAGCAGAAGGGGTAATTGTGGGAGGCAATCTTGCGGTATTAAACGGACTTGCCGGAACCCCATGGGACATCCTCTCTCCTGAATATTTGAAAGGGAAGATACTTTTTTTGGAAGATGTAGGGGAGAAAATTTACCAGGTAGAAAGAATGTTGAAGCGCTTGCAGCTGGCAGGGAGTCTAAACTCTGTCAGCGGAATAATATTCGGAAATTTCACCGATTACAAACCCGACCGTAACTTCGACTCAATGGAGCAGATGATTCGGGTGCGGCTGGAGGAGTGGGGAATAGAATGTCCTGTAGCGATAGACATTCCCATAGGACACACTCATTTCAATCTCCCTATTCCCGAAGGGAGCCGTGCCACTTTGGATATAAACTCCAACGGAGTTGATTTGAGAATCAATCTCGCCGCTCCGCTAAACAAGAACGCCACCAAACTCACTCGCAAGAAGAGTTAATAATTACACATTAATCAGGCTCTCTTAGTCTTATCTTTGTCATAAAAAAATCATGAAAAAGAGAGACGAAAGGATAAAGGTTATTTTTGAAGAATTTTTTGAGAAACACGTAACGTTAGAAGATTTAGCCAGAGACTTTGAGCAATTGACCCCGGAGAAACGCCTGGTTATGTTGGAAAAATTCGCGTCATACATCTGGCCTAAGATGAAATCCGTGGCAATGGATGTCAGTCACGAAGAATTCTCCACCGCCATGGTCAGCCTCGTACGTCACCTCTCCGAACACCGGAAGCCTTAAAAAGTGTTCACGGCTGCGAAATAATGTTGGAAAATTCGTTAATTTTTTTGGCTAAATTTGAAAAAATGTTGGATTATTGATTTATTTATCGTACCTTTGACCGCAAATAACATTTTTTTAACGCTTAACTAATTAAATTCTAACAATCATGAATCGCTTAAAAAGATTCTTTGCAGGGGCACTTATGGCTGCCGTTGCATTCGCAGGAAGCGCCGCGACCACCTTCGTCGGAGACCGCACGGACT
>WFMC01000145.1 GCA_009177205.1 Bacteroidales bacterium | reverse complement strand
ATCCCCTGCACTAAAGTTGGAATGGCTGTGCTGGGATTGGAAGTGCCGCACGCGCACATTCATCTGATTCCACTCAAGAATGAAGGAGATATGGATTTCAAAAAGAAAGTTTCGGACGTTAATACTGAAAAAATGCAGGAAATCGCAGCCGCTATTGCAGCTNAAATTTAANTTTTAANCTTTNTTAAGAAAAAAATNCACAACTATAATTTTTTTTGTTAAATTTGTAGGGAAGATATCTTTGTAAGATTTTCTTCCCTATTTTTATGGGTAATTACGCAAAANTAAGATTTATATTTGCGATTTAATCGGGATACATTATGACAATAAATCAAATTCAAGATGAAATAATCGAGGAGTTCTCCGATTTGACTGATTGGATGGACAGATATGCTTATATCATCGATCTGGGTAACACTCTCCCTGAATTTCCTGAAAAAGAAAAGACCCCTCAGAATCTGATTGAAGGGTGTCAAAGCCGCGTTTGGATCGCAGCGTCAAGAAATGAAGATAAAACTATTCATTTTCAAGCCGATTCGGATGCGCTTATCGTAAAAGGGATTGTATCTCTTCTCCTGAAAGTTCTTGACAATCAAAAGCCGGAAGATATCCTGAATGCCGATCTCTATTTCATTGATAAAATCGGACTGAGCACTCACCTTTCGCCTACACGCTCCAACGGGTTGGTGGCTATGGTGAAACAGATAAAAAATTATGCGCTCGCTTTCAAGACTCTCGATGAAGCGGAAAATACGGCATCTTGAAAATAAAATCTGGAATATAATAATAACTTTATAATACCTTAATCTAATGTTTAAAAATCAACCAAAGGGTCTTATTCCCGCCGCATTGAGCAATATGNGCNAGAGATTCGGCTACTACNTCATGAATGCCGTGCTCGTGCTCTTCCTTTGCTCTAAATTCGGATTGAAGGAAGAATCAGCCACTCTGATTTATTCTTTCTTTTATGCCGGTATCTATGTATTAAGCCTCGTCGGTGGTATAATAGCCGACCGCTCTCAGAATTATAAAGGCACCATCATTTCGGGTCTATGCATTATGACTCTGGGGTATGTAGTTTTGGCAATCCCGGTATTCGCTACTGCTGAAAACACAACTTGGCTGCTCACTTTGACCTGCTGCGCATTATTCTTCATTGCGTTTGGCAACGGCTTGTTTAAAGGCAATCTGCAAGCGATTGTGGGTCAACTATACGATAACCCCAAATATGCCGCACAACGCGATTCAGGATTCCAGATTTTCTATGTATTTATTAATATCGGCGGATTGGTGGCACCTTTCATCGCTCCTATGATACGTTCATGGTGGCTTGATGTTCACAATATGGTATATAACGCTGATTTTCCGGCTCTTTGCCATCAATATCTCAGCGTAACCGATAATATGGGGATGGAGAACATCAACAACCTTTATGCTCTCGCATCGCAAGCCGGCGGCAAAATTTCCGCCATTTCTTCCGCTTCTGAAATAAGCGCTTTCTGCTCGGAATATCTGAAAGTTTTCAATGAAGGTATTCACTTCAGTTTCATTGCTTCAGTGGCTGCAATGCTAATCTCTCTGGTGATTTTCATATTCACTAAGAAAGGTCTCCCCTCTCCGGCAAAGAAAGAAGCTGCCGAAGCTGTCACTTATACCGCTGCCGAGAAACAGGCTATGGCTAAAGAAATTAAGCAACGCATGGGCGCACTCTTCGCTGTGCTCGGCATCGCTATCTTCTTCTGGTTTTCTTTCCATCAGAACGGCACATCACTCTCCCTGTTCGCTCGCGACTTCGTAACTACCGATTCCATCGCTCCGGAAATATGGCAAGCTCTTAATCCCCTCTTCGTTATACTTCTGACTCCGGTCATTATGTGGTATTTCGCTGCATTGGCTCGAAAAGGGAAAGTAATTTCCACCCCGAAAAAAATTGCAATCGGCATGGGATTGGCAGCTATCGCTTATATATTCCTGACAATTGTCTGCGCAATCGACGGCTATCCTTCCGGCGAAGAATTCCGTGCAATGGACGTCGCCGCCCGTGCAGCTATGAAAACAGGACCATGGGTGTTGATACTTCTTTATTTCTTCCTCACAGTGGCTGAATTATTCATTTCCCCGCTCGGATTGTCATTCGTTTCCAAAGTGGCTCCGAAACATCTTCAAGGTCTTTGCCAAGGTCTGTGGCTCGGTGCAACTGCCGTAGGCAATCTTCTCCTTTGGATTGGTCCGCTTATCTATAACGCTTGCCCGATTTGGGAAGCATGGGTCATCTTCGCCGCTGTCTGCTTCATCTCTATGGGCGCAATGCTCGCAATGGTGAAATGGCTCGAAAGAGTTACGGATGAAAAACAATAATATTCAGTATTAAACCTGATTTATTAATTTGATATGATAATATCCCGGATTTTAATTTGATAAAGTCCGGGATATATAAAAATTATGAAATCTTTTTCTTCTCATTCCTCTTCCCTCTTTATCTCCATATTGACGATTGTCGCTGTAGCTGCCCTGCAGTCTTGCAGCGGTAAATGGCAAAAAGAAAAGAATCCTTTAGGGATTGAAACGCTCCCCGGCGACGATCATGCCGATAATGACATCGCCATGACTTTGCGTTCTTTAATGGATGCCGTCACCGTTGGAGAACCTTTGGATTCAACCCAATATAATTTCACCGGGACATTGACCGACGGAAGCGGAAGACCNCTTTATACCGATATNCAAGGAACTCCCGNCGCCTGGCAAATTAAGGTTATCAATCCTACGAGCGCAACTATTCGCAACCTGTATCTTGGAGACCTCCTGCCCGATGAACTGACACAATATATCCTCCAGACCCTCTCCATACCCGATTCCACTCTCGTGGCTTCAGGAATTGCAGGTAACGATCCGGATGCTGAAGTACAGATTTATAATTTCGGACAGGGATATCTAATTTTTGAGACTAAAATTGCTTCGGCTGAAAATGGCGATGAGGGACCTCTCCTGAATATTGCCGTGAGAAGTAAATAACACTTCCTTTAATNTTTTCANGANAATATCTAAGGGTGGAACACAAACCNCCTTGTGGCTTCAAANCGCGGAAGTGCCATAACCTGNACGTCAGCCTGANGGTCAAATNTCGNCTCGTTCCCNNCTCCCGTCTTAATCCCCCGGGTTTCCAAGGCTTCACGCACAGCTTTCAGAGCCTTTGATGGTGTATTGTTATCCTTGCTTAAATGGCAAAGAAATATATATTTCAACGCCGGATTCCAAATATCTTTTAAAAATTCAGCTGTATCGGAATTGTCCAGATGCCCGTGGTCGGTGCGTATCCGCGCTTTCAAATATTCCGGATAGGGCCCGTAAGTGAGCATCTGCAAGTCATAATTGGCTTCAATCATCAGATAATTCGCCTGACTCATATAGAATCTTGCGCGTTCGGTTACTGCCCCCAAATCAGTGGCAATCACAAAATTCCGATTATCGTAATGTATGGAGAAGCCCATATTGTCTGTGCCATCATGAGGGACGTCAAAAGCGGTGATTTCAAAATTTGAAATTTTAAATGGTATCTCTTTGAAAATCGGTATATGATAATCCTTAATTCTTTTGGAGATGCCATGGCGCCTCAGGAGACCGTTAAGGACACGATTAGTGCAAAAAAGTCTTATATGTTTATGCTTGCGTAGAATAGAATAGGCGTATTTCACATGGTCGGAATGGTCGTGAGTCAATAGAATCCCTTTCACCATATCCATTCTCACTGCATTTACACGAAGCGATTCTTCGACAAAATCATCTTTCACACCGGCATCTACAAGTATCCCCCCTTGACGGGTGCCGATATAGCAACAGTTTCCGCTCGAACCGCTCCCCATCGCCAAGTAGGTGATTACACGAGATGCGGGATTGTCGGTCAATTCCTGTGAATCTGCCGATTCCCTTTTTGAGTAGCGGGGCGTTGGAAACATAGCAGCCTCTGAAAATTCCTCAAAAGGGATCTCCATTTGTCCGGTGAATTTTATTTTCGGTCTATGCACTGCCATGTTATATTGCGTTATTTTCTACTCTTTTTATTTTTTAATTGCTGCACACTCTCCTGAACTCCGGCATAAAGAAGGAATATTGCCGGACGTTTATCCAGGTCAATACTTTGCCTTTCGTCGGCAAGAATCTTTCTCCATTCGGAAGAGGTGCGGGTTATGATAGTTTCATTTTCAAGAGATGAGATATCACATGCCACACATATCTTTGTGGTGCCGTCCAGATTATTGCAAAGGAATCTCAACATCTTATTATTGCGATAGGGAGTCTCAATAAATATCTGAGTCATATTATATCGTTTTGACTCTTTTTCAATTCTTCGGAGCATCTCTGCTTTTTTGTCCTCTTCAATGGGTAAATATCCATGAAAAGTAAATCCCTGACCATTGAAACCGGATGCCATCAATGACATCAGTATGCTCGACGGACCCACCAATGGAGTAACTTTGAATCCTTCCCTCTGAGCTATCGCTACAGGTAATGCTCCGGGGTCAGCAACTGCCGGACACCCGGCATCTGACATTATACCCATCGAAAAACCGCTACGCAACGGATTGAGAAATGAATTGACTTCGCTGATTTCAGTGTGGCGATTCAATTCATAAAACGTAAAGCCGGATATATCCGCCCCGGGATCACAGCGTTTGATAAAACGACGCGCTGACCTGACATTCTCTACAATAAAGTGTCTTATCTCTTTTATTATCGCAATATTATAATCAGGGATGACATTATGCAACGGAGCGTCCGACATCCCTGTGGGAATCAGATATAATGTAGGCTGGGAATGGCTGTCAATATTAATTTGAGTCGTCGGCTTTTTCTCGGAAACTATTGATATTTTATCTTCTTGCCGAACTAATTTTGATAATTCTTGACTCATATAGTGCAAAAATACAAATTTATATTCATTTTATTCTATTTCAGCACTAAAAATTTGTATTTTTGCAAGTAGTTGAATTTTGAGCCTGTCAGTTTTATGGATACAGAATTAAAGGATACATTTAAAGATTCATTGAAAAAACTTCCCGGAGTTGATGCTGAATTATTAATAAATTCATTGTCCACTCCTCCCGGAATAGGCATCAGATTCAACAAAAGGAAAAATCGCCTTCGCGACATTAATGAACTGGCGAAAAGTGTATACCTCTACGCAACACCCGTGGATTGGTGTGATTCGGGATTTCTACTGCCCGAGCGACCGGTGTTTACCCTCAATCCGTTGCTCCACGCCGGAGTTTTCTACGTACAGGATCCATCTTCCATGATATATGAGCAGATCACTTGCGTATTGCGAAACTCCATAAATTCAGATTCCGTAAATGTGCTTGATTTCTGTGCTGCACCCGGAGGAAAGACCACTGGCATCATTAACGCATTGAAGGATAACGATATTTTAGTTGCAAATGAGTTTGTGCCGGCACGTGGGAGAATCTTGCGGGAAAATCTTCAAAAATGGGGATTCTCAAATATTATCACCACCGGAGATAATTCTGCGTCTTTTGCTAATTTGAACGATATTTTTGACATCATTGCCGTGGATGCCCCATGTTCGGGCGAGGGAATGATGAGAAAAGATGATGATGCAAGGCGCCAATGGAGTCCGCAACTAATTGAGAACTGCGCTTCATTGCAAAAAGAAATTTTGAGTGATATAGTGAAAACTCTCAAACCCGGCGGGTATCTTATATTCTCCACCTGCACATTTAACATATCGGAAAATGAGGATAATTCAAGATTTATAAGAGATATTCTCGGGTTGGAACCTATAAAAATTAAAAATCTTGATTTAAAGGGGATTGAAAGGGTTGGAGGGGCTCTTTATGAAGATGTTGAAGCACTCCGATTTATGCCACATCTCACTCCTGACGGGGAGGGGCTGTATGTCTCGGTTTTTCAAAAGCCGGCTGAATGTAAAACTGCTCAAAGTGAAGAATCTGAATCTTATTCAAACTCTAAATTAAATTCGTTTAATAAGAAAAATAGAGATTTTCAAAATAAAAAAAATCAAAAGTCCCCGACATTGACTGCCGGAAATATTGCAGACTTAAAACTCCGCTTCAATGATTCCGATGATTTGATTTTTGAAATGATTGATGACAACATTTATGCTGTTACGCAGGAAGTCAACGCCCTCAAACAGATGTTAGGAAATACGGGGGTTCATATTACCTCTTCCGGCACTCCGGCAGGAACACTGAAGGGGAAAGATATAATTCCCGATTCAAGGATGGTGCTGTCTGACCGATTTAATCCCAATTCTTTCCCAATAGTGGAAGTTGGTTTAGATGATGCACTCCGCTTTTTAAGGCGGGAATCCTTCGCGCTACCTCCAAACATTTCAAAGGGATATATCGTTATCAATTATGAAGGTTATCCTTTGGGAATAATGAAAAATATCGGTAACCGCGCCAACAATCTTTTCCCTCAATCTTGGAAGATTCACATTTGATTATAAAGAATATATATCACCATGTTGTTTAAAACTAATGCTCAATGCGCCGCCGACAAGGCTTTGATTCTCGACCGTGCCAATAAAGCCTTTCCGAATGCCCAATGGGATTTGGATTTGGAAAATGAAAATCGTGTGCTGAAAGTGCACGGTATTCCGGAAGATTCAGATCATGCCGCTCAAGTAATTAAAGCTCTTGAAGAGACCGGTTTTGAAGGTTCATGGATTCAGCCCAAAAGTCTGTATTGAACGGTCATTGGCAAGATAGAACTGAATTACTCCTTGGGGAAGACGCGAAGCAGCGCCTTTCTCAAGCGCGTGTGCTTGTAGTCGGAGTCGGAGGAGTAGGCGGTTATGCAGCTGAAATGTTGGCACGAACCGGCGTCGGCAAATTGACCCTCTTGGATTCCGATAATGTTGATGTCACCAACATCAACCGCCAGTTAATTGCACTTCATTCCACAATAGGGAAATCAAAAGTTGAACTCTTTGCCAATCGTTTCCGTGATATCTCCCCTGATATTATCGTTGTCCCGAGGGAATTATACCTCACCCCCGATAATGTGAGTGCAATTCTTGATGAAGGTTATGATTATGTCATTGATGCTATCGACACTGTAGCCCCAAAAGTTGCGTTAATCTCGGAGTGTCATAATAGAAAGATACCGATTATATCCTCGATGGGGGCTGGTGGAAGAACAGACCCTGCAAAAGTCTGCATCACTGATATTTGGAATACTTCTGAAGATGGACTCGCGCGAGCAGTGCGTCAAAGGTTAAAAAAGCGTGGCTTAAAAATTCCTCTGAAAGTGGTCTGCAGTCGCGAAGCACCAAAAAAATCATCATTAATCAATTTGAATCAAGAGAACAAATTATCCTCTTTCGGCACTATTGCCACGATTCCGGCTATTTTCGGAATTATGCTTGCATCTGAGGTGATAAGAAAACTTACCCACACTTCCTAAATATGATCGAACTCAAAAATATAAATAAATCTTACGGCTCTCTCGAAGTGCTGAAAAATATTAATCTAACTATCGAGAAAGGGGAAATTACGGCTATTGTCGGTCCGTCGGGCGCAGGCAAAACCACGTTATTGCAGATTGCCGGTTCTTTAGATCTCCCGACGTCCGGAGACGTTTTATACGACAATATGGCGTTAACCTCTCTTTCCGATACAAAGTTGGCGGAATTTCGCAATAAAAACATCGGTTTCGTTTTTCAATTTCATGAATTGCTGCCCGAATTTACGACTCGTGAAAATGTTGCTCTACCCGCATTGATAATGGGAATAAAAAGAAAGGATGCCTATAATGAAGCTGACAGATTGCTCTCATCACTCGGACTTCAAGAGCGACTGAATCACCTGCCTTCAGAATTATCCGGCGGTGAGAAACAACGCACGGCAATAGCAAGGGCACTTATCAATAATCCACGCATAATTTTTGCCGACGAACCCACAGGGAGTCTTGACTCACATAATCGCGAGGAAATTCAGAATATCATAATCAATTTATGCAAAAACGACGGTTATACTTTCCTTATTGTAACCCATGATCCCTCATTGGCATCAATCGCCGATAGAGTGATAACTATGGAAGATGGCAAAATCACATCTTCTTTACGACGCGAGGAAATGAATGATTCGATCAATCAAGACGATTCCTCTTCAATAGAAGAAATAGTAGAAACCGATTTGGAAATTTCATAGTTCTGAATTAATTTTGTATTATCTCTTAAAAGGTAGCTGACAATTTATTACAGACAGTTTCCGATACCTTTTCTGACAACCTGAAATCCAGGCTATTTTCTCACTGTCGAACCCATATATCCCTTGGAAAATGAAACTATTTTCTTCAGAAGTGCTTCACGAAATAGATAACGCCACATGCGAAGCCCAAAATATAGATTCCCTTGAATTAATGGAACGTGCAGCCAACGCTGCATGTTATGAAATAATGTCCCGCTTTTTGCCCGGTCAAAGAATACTGATTTTTGCAGGTCCGGGGAATAATGGCGGTGACGCACTTGCAGTGGCACGCCTTCTGAATGAACGGGGATATACAAATCTGGAAATTTATCTATTCAACGTAAAAGGGAAATTATCTCATGATTGCGATGAAGAACGCAAGGGACTAATCACAATTGACGGTATTAATTTCACAGAGGTATCTCAAGAATTCATACCTCCGTATTTAAGTGAGAATGATGTTGTTATTGACGGACTATTCGGTTCCGGTCTTAACAGCCCGCTTCAAGGAGGTTTCTCCTATCTTGCCCGCTATATAAATGAATCAGGCGCGTTTGTGATCTCTCTCGACATCCCTTCCGGGCTATTTGGAGAAAGCAATATAGATGTATTGAGCAGAGATATCATCCACGCTAATTTAACCTTGGCTTTTCAGATTCCACGCATATCTTTCTTCTTTGAAGAGAATGCTGACATCATCGGGGAATGGAAACTGCTGAACATTGATCTGGATACAGAAAAGATCAAATCTCTTCCGNCAGANTACATGCTTGTGGAAGCCCGCAACATTCGCCCGCTTCTGCGTCCTCGCCGACCTTTCACCGGGAAACGCGATTACGGCTCGGCACTAATCTTTGCAGGTTCAGCGGGTATGATGGGCGCGGCAGTGCTCTGCGCACGCTCCACAATGAGATCCGGTGCCGGATTGGCTACAATCCACTCGGCTCGCTGCGGAATGCAAATTTTGCAGACTGCCTCTCCGGAAACTATTTTCGAACCGGATAAGAATGAATATTATATATCCGACATGACTCCGCATCACCCTCATCAGGCTATAGCGGTAGGGCCCGGAATCGGTACTCACCAACCAACTATTAACGCTCTTGAAAACCTACTGAAAACTTGTCAATATCCCTTACTCCTTGATGCAGATGCCCTTAACTGCATCTCACGTCAACCGACTTTGCTCTCTCTCCTTCCGGCAAATACAATTATAACTCCTCATATCGGAGAATTTGACCGTTTGTTTGGAGAACACAAAACTTCCGAGGAAAGACTCCACAAAGCCATTGAGATGGCTAAATATTACGGTATCATAATAGTGTTGAAAGGGCATTACACCATCACCGTGCGCCCGACCGGCAGAGTATATTTCAATTCCACAGGAAATCCGGGAATGGCAACCGCNGGCTCAGGCGATGTATTGACTGGAGTAATTGCCGCTTTCCTCGCCCAAGGTTACAAACCGGAACATGCCGCAACTATCGGTGTATATCTCCATGGATTAGCAGGGGATATTGCCGAAAAGAGATTCGGGGAGGTAGGTATGACTGCTTCCGACATCGCTGATAATATCGGACAAGCCGTCAAAATGGTTCTGGATAGAGCTCCTCTGCCGCGCTCAATCTATTAATAATCCGGTATTCAATAAATTAAATACTATATACTATCTTTTAACACCGTTATCTATTAAAAGATGAAAAAATTATTCATCCTTTCAATTTNTCTCCNTTNCACNCNNNCAGTATTNNCTCAACAAACAAAAGTCTTGAAAGCTGAAAAAGCGAATGAGTATGGACTGATNTATACTTTACCCGTGACCGCCCTCGAAATAACTGTTTCGGCTGAGCGAACCGTATATAAAGCAGGTCCATANNCGAAANATGCAAAANAATATCTTGGAAATGATAAAATAACCACCGAAGATTACGANNCCTGGCAAATCACCNANGTGNCAGTGCGCCANTACGNCACANNGGNTTNCGAGACAAAANATCTGATGCAATTAAAGCCGGGAAGCCCTACTTTCATCTCTGTAGATGAAAACGGAATGATCCTCTCTATCAATCGAGAAGTATCTCCCCCTGCCGTATCCACTACCGCTCCTACTCCGGCTAAAGTAAAAATCCCATCGGGGAAAGAATATCTTGAATTTGTTGACCAAGATTTTATCGCTTCTCAATCTTCTGCAAAACAGGCGGAAATGCTCGCTTCAAACATTCTTGACGTGCGTGATTCAAGATTGGCACTGACTCGCGGCAAAGCCGAAACTATGCCAACCGATGGCAAGCAACTTGAATTAATGCTCAATTCTCTTGATGAGCAGGAAAATGCAATGACAATGGCGTTCACAGGATTCTCCTATAAAGAGTCATACCAACGCACATTCACTTATATTCCTCAAGAGGATGCCAACGAAATTCTTTTCAGATTCTCAGACTTCAAAGGATTTTGCGCCGCCAATGATTATGCCGGCTCACCATTCACTTTGCTCGTGAATGTTACGTCACAAGGCTCCCTGCCGGTGGATGTCAACGGAAATGAGAAAGAATTACCCAAGGATGCTGTGAGATATGCTATTCCCGGCACTGCCCAAATTAAACTTTCTCACGATAATCAGACTTACTATAATAAGGAACTGGAGTTCGGACAAATGGGCATTGTCTTTGGGTTGAACCCCACAGTTTTTACAGATAAGAAGTCTCCTTCTTACGCTATCTTTAATCCCGTTACAGGTGGACTTTCCGAACTCGGAACCCTTTCCAAGTAATATCATGCCAAATTCGTTGCAATACGATTCCGCTCTCCCCGAGCGTCTGTCGCTAACGGCTTTCGCACAGCGAATAGCCTATATGATTAATGGTCGCGACGGACTCACCAACGTATGGGTTATAGCAGAAATAACCGACTTTAGCGTGCGAGGAAACGGACATGGGTATTGCACGCTCATTGAAAAAGATGCTTACGGACGTTCCATGGCAAGTCTGCGTGCCACAATCTGGCAAAACGACCTGCGCTCCATTCGTCACAAATTTCTTCAAACCACCGGTCAGGAACTCGCAACCGGCATGAAAGTGAGTCTTTGCCTGTCTGCCAACATGCACCCCCTTTACGGTATGTCAGCCAATGTCAGGGACATTGATCCGACATATACACTCGGAGACATGGAGCGTATACGCCGCGAAATACTTGCCAAACTTCAAAAAGAGGGTCTCTATGACCTCAACAAGCAAACTCAACTTCCGATTGCTCCACAAAAAATTGCAATTATTTCCGCACCAGGAGCAGCCGGTTATGGCGACTTCATGCGCCAATTGGAATCCTCTCCATTCAAATTCTACACGCTACTATATGAAGCCGTGATGCAGGGAGAAAAAACAGTGCCTACGGTTATAGAAGCCCTTGAACGCATTGAGGAAACAATAGATTTTTGGGATTGTGTGGTGGTAATTAGAGGAGGCGGAGCCACAAACGATTTGAATTCGTTTGACAATTATGAATTGGCAGAAAGAATTGCTCGCTTCCCGCTGCCTGTCATTGTCGGAATCGGACACGAGANAGNTAACACAGTNTTAGACTACATTNCTCACANTCNTTGCAAAACCCCANCCNCCNTAGCANCATTCCTTATTGATAAAATATCCGAAGCCCGGAATAAAGCAGATGAAATGGTGCGCTTCATCGTAGAACGCACGTATCAAGTTATTGCTACAGAAAAAGAACATCTCAGCAATATAGATTCAATTCTCCCACTATTGGCAAAAAGACATATTGATAATAATCATCGAAAAATCGACCGCTTCAATTCTCTCCTCTCTCAAATCTCTACTGCAGCAACCTCTCGTGCCACAAAAAGGATAAATGAATTAGGACTTAAAATTTCAAATTCATCCACACAGCAAATAGAACGTAACCGTTCTAAACTTGACTATCTTTTTGTTTATCTTGTTCAGGCTTCTCAGCAAAGACTCAATATAGCCAAAGTTAATCTTGACAATACTGCCAATATGCTTCGGTTGCTGAGCCCTGAAGCAACGCTCAAGCGCGGATATTCAATAACACGCATCAACGGCAAAGCAATCAGGTCAATAAAAGAAGTGGTCAAAGGTGTAACTCTGACCACTACTCTTCCTGACGGCAATATCATTTCCACAACTCAAAGCGTGGAAGAAATTTGAGATAATGCTGAATTAATTTTTTCTTCCGTATCTGTCAATTTCGCGCGGCAATGTTGCATTAATTGTAATGCCCGGTTGGTGTAATCCGCCAATTTGTCGATATCACAATCCGGCGTTTGCATTGCATTGACAATTCTCTCCAACTCATTGATTGCCTCGGAATAAGTCAGTTTGGCAACTCCTTCAGATATTTCCATATCCCATTCTTTTTTAATCAATCTTTAAGTTTCCATTCCACTCCGGTCTTTGTGTCTTTAACATCAAAACCGAGTTCAGCCAATTTATTACGTATTAAATCGGAAGTTGCCCAATCCTTATTTGCTTTCGCATTTTTACGGATATCCATAAGCAGGTCAACTGCACCTTCAAAAGCCTCATGACCTTTTGAAGATTGACCTTCACTGCCTACCCTCNTCCCCATTATATCAATNAAAAATACTTTAAACAGTTTCTTTNATTTGGCNATATCCTCTCCGCTCAATTGAATCNATCCATCGGACGNCTGGTTGATATACTTCCCNGCTTCAAATAGAGTGGCTATCACCATCGGAGTGTTTAAATCGTCATCCATAGCCTCGTATGCCTGAGTTTCAAAATCAGGCAATTCGACGCTCGATTTATCCGCCGGCTTCAAATTTTGCAAACGATTGTAAATATCATTCATCTTATCCAAAGCCTTCTCAGCAGCCTGAAGAGCCGCATTTGAAAAATCCATAGTGGAACGATATTGAGCCTGCAAAATAAAAAATCTAATCACCATCGGTGAATAAGCCTGTTCCAGTTTCGGATGCGTGCCTGCGAAAAATTCACCTAAAGTGATGAAATTTCCGTAAGACTTACCCATTTTCTTACCCTCAATGGTAATCATATTATTGTGCATCCAATAATTCACAGCCTCATGACCCTGCGCGGCAACACTTTGCGCTATTTCACACTCATGATGCGGAAACATCAGATCCATGCCCCCTCCATGAATGTCAAAACGCTCACCCAGGTATTTCGTACCCATAGTGGAGCATTCCAGGTGCCATCCCGGAAATCCCTCGCTCCAAGGCGACGGCCAATGCATGATATGCTCCGGTGAAGCTTTCTTCCATAAAGCGAAGTCCAAAGGATTGCGCTTTTCGCTTTGTCCGTCAAGATTACGGGTTGTAGAGTATAAATCCTCTATATTTCTGCCGGACAACTTACCGTAATTATGGTCTTTATTATATTTCTCAACATCAAAATATACCGAACCTTCACTTTCGTAAGCATATCCCGCATCAAGAATTTTCTTGATATATTCGATTTGCTCTATGATATGTCCGGAGGCATGCGGCTCAATGCTTGGCGGCAACACATTCAGCGCCTCCATGTCATGATGATAGCGATTGAGATAGAACTGCACAACCTCCATCGGCTCCAACTGCTCCAAACGGGCTTTTTTAGCGATTTTATCCTCACCCTCATCCGCGTCATGCTCCAAATGACCAACGTCTGTGATATTTCTTACATATCTAACCTTATAGCCCAAATGCTGCAGATAACGATACAGGATATCGAAAGTAATGGCAGGGCGCGCATGACCGAGATGCGCATCGCCATAAACTGTCGGACCACATACATACATTCCCACTCTCCCCTCNTGCAGGGGTTGAAACGGNTGTTTTGTTCTGCTTAATGTATNNTANATATATAAAGTATGATCCATCTTATTGAATGTGGAATTAGAAATATCAGGCGTGTGGCATTCCACGCCCTTTAAGTTTTTGCGCGTGTGTTTGGGGCGTGCTCGCTTAGCGAAGCGGCGAGCCTAATTCTTAATTGTTTGTAATCGCGCCGTTCTTGGCATTGCGCGGCTTGATTTCACCGAATTGAGCCTCATATTTCTTTACATTATCGGTGAGCGCGAACATCAATTGCTTTGCATTCTCAGGACTCATAATCATTCTGCTGACAACGGGAGCTTGCGGCATACCGGGCGCAGCGAAAATGAAATCGATAATAAATTCGTTAGGTCCATGACCGATCATTGCGAGGTTGCTATACTTGCCGTCAGCGATTTCCGGACGGAGTTGANTCTGAANTTGNTTTTTATTTTCTTGATTAGACATGATNTAATTGTTATTTTAAATTAAAATTNCGAGGAAANAAAACGGGTTTCATTTGNGAAGATAATAAATNTTTCTTATATNCTCAAATCCTCATNCTATGCTTTGGGTGTAAAGATACGCACCGGATTTGCGAAACTAAATACTTAACACCTTAAAGAGCATGGCACTACACTGATATAGCCTGCATCAAGCAGCGCTTGATCGGTATCCGGATTCTCGGGCTCATCATTGATAAAATCACCTGCAAGCCAATAAAAACTGCGTCCAAAAGGATCCTTATATTCCTTATACTCATCACTCCAATGTCCGCGACATGCCCGAGTGTATTTCATTCCCTTCAATTCAGAAATATTGGGAGCATTCACATTCAAACACTCATCATCAGGCAATCCCACCTCTAATACTTTTTTCACCAACTCTTTTACGTATGGCATCATCGGTTCAAAATCAGCCATCGGTGAATGATCACACAGTGAAAAGCCGATAGAAGGCAATCCGAATGCGCACCCTTCGAAAGCAGCCCCCATTGTGCCTGAGTAAAGCACATTTATGGCAGCATTCGACCCATGATTGATACCGGTGCAGACCATCGCCGGTCTTCTCTCTTTTAAAACAGTGTGCATAGCCACTTTGATACAATCCACGGGAGTTCCGTTTACTGAATACCACTCCACTCTCGGCTCAGATTCCTTATAATCCTTCAATTCGCTTATCCTTAATGGATCGCTCACCGTCAACGCCATTGACTTACCGGATTGAGGAGTCTCCGGACAAACAGCTACTACATCAGCAAATTCCGATAAGCATTTGGTTAGATAATGCACACCTCTTGCTTTATATCCATCATCATTGCTCACTAAAATCAAAGGTCTTTGTGCCATATTTTTATCGTTTTCCATAATCATTTTTTTAAATCATTAAATCTCTTTTTCCCTCTTAAATAATAATCCAGGATTATGCTGTTTGGTTCAAGAGGCGACTTTATTCCTTCCGCTGCGGGATAATATAATTTCCTCATCTTCTTAAATTCGGAATGAGCTTTCAATATCGCCTTCGCATCCCCCGTTTGCCCTTTCAAAAGAAACATCACAAATGCCAACGTATCAGCCATTCTTCTTATAAACAATATCTTTCTCCCTCTCTTGGCTGGAAGATTCTTGTACAGTAGAAGCAGATTATTCCTAAAATTCAAAAAAGTTTTCTTTGGATTATCTTTCGNCAAAGAAGCGCCACCCAAATGATACACAACTGAATCCGGCAACGCTANAATNTTATAACCNGCCGACTTCNTCCTGCAGCAAAGATCGATCTNCTCCANGTGGGCANAGAANNGCTTGTCNAATCCTCCTATTCTCAAATATAATTCGGTTCTTACCATTATGCAGGCTCCCGTAGCCCAAGTGATTTCTGACGGACCATCGTCAAACTGCCCTTCATCCCGCTCACAAACATCCATTATCCTGCCCCGGCAATAAGGATAACCTAAATTATCCAGAAATCCACCCGCTCCTCCGGCATATTCAAAATATTCTTTATTCCTATATGACAATAATTTCGGTTGCGCTGCCCCGACATCATTATGCTCCTTCATATATTTCAGCATCGGCTTCCAAAAACCGGGTGTTGTTTCTACGTCGCTATTCAAAAGGATAGTGAAAGGATAATCCGTTACCGCTATCGCTTTGTTGTACCCTTCCGCAAAACCATAATTCTTGTCAAAACGGATAATCTTTACCTCCGGAAAATTATGCTTAATAAATTCTACTGAACCATCCTCCGAACCATTGTCAGCCACAAACAAATCCGTATCCTCACTGATGCAATCTCTTACGGCTGCCGGCAGAAATTCCTTAAGCAATTTCAACCCGTTCCAGTTCAATATGATAATCGCCAAACTCTTCATATTCAAATCAATTGCGCAGTATTCACTTATCTTTGCTCTCTATTATTTCTCCTATCATAGTCTCCGGTCTTGAATTATCTATCTCTTTCAATACCACCGGCGTAATTTCATTAAGCAATTCAACTCTTGCAGGCGCCACCACACGAATATAATTATCCGTCAATCCTGTCATCAATTTTTCCTCGTCTGCTTCATCACCATGAAGAACATGCTCCCACAATACAGGTCTCACCTTCCCCCTTAACTTCTCCATAAACTTTTGCATTTTCCGGTCTGAAATCCCCTGCAAAGCATGCCCTCTCTTGTGCCGCTCTCCCTGCTCCACCCTTGCGGCATTGAGCAATAAAGCCTTTGTACCCGGTCGCTCCGAATACGGGAAAACATGCAGGCGCGTAATATCCAGGCTTTCAATAAAATCCAATGTCTTTTTCCACTCTTCTTCGGTTTCACCCCTTGCTCCGGCTATAACATCAACCCCGATAAAGGCATCAGGAATCAATCGTTTTATATATTCTATACGCTGCTCAAAGAGCGAGGTATCATAACGACGATTCATCAATTTCAACACCTTATCAGAGCCTGATTGAAGAGGTATATGGAAATGTGGCATGAACGTTCTCGATTCTTCCGCAATCCATCTGATAATTTCTTCCGTAATCAGATTCGGTTCAATACTTGATATTCGATAACGCTCTATCCCTTCTACGTCATCGAGCGCTTTAAGCAACTCAAAAAAATTCTCGCCGGTATCTTTGCCGAATTCCCCTATATTCACGCCTGTTAACACAATCTCCTTTCCTCCTTGGCGTGCCACTTCTTCAGCCTGATTCACCAAATCTTCAATCCTACCCGAACGCGATCTCCCTCTGGCAAAAGGGATAGTGCAATAAGTGCAGAAATAATCGCACCCATCCTGCACTTTCAGCCAATATCGGGTTCTGTCTCCCTTTTCGCAAGAAGGTAGAAACGTTTTTATTTCCAAAGATGGTGTAGATTCTATCAAAGGCTTGCGTTCATTTGCCCATTTGTCAAGGTATTCTGCTATACGCAATTTCTCATTCGAACCCAATACGATATCAACTCCTTCAATCTCTGACACCTCTTCCGGCTTCAATTGAGCATAACATCCCGTAACAATCAGAGTAGCTTCAGGCCATTTCCGCGAAAGACGCCTTATCAGCGACCTCCCCTTCTTATCAGCAGTCTCGGTGACAGAACAGGTATTTATCACACAAATATCCGGAGTTTCATTAGGCAACGCACGCCTTATGCCACGCTCCTCCAGCAACTTCCCTATCGTGGAAGTCTCCGCAAAATTCAATTTACACCCTAAAGTGAAAAAAGATGCTTTCGGTTGGAAATATTCAGGTGTCATAAAAAAATATAAATCCTACAAATTTATATGCAAAATTACAAAAAATCTCCGAAAATATTGACATCGGCGTTTTCAAGTATTATCTTTGTAGGATATGCGCGAAAATAAGAAAAGAGAAGCAAAAATTTCATTTTGGGCAGCCCACGCCACAACCATCGTTACCGTAACAATGGTGCTCCTTATTGTCGGGCTGATTCTTCTTACCGCCTTCTCAGCAAAACAAGAGACTCGCAGGATAAAAGAGAGCTTTGAAATCAGCGTCATAATGGCAGACAGCATCAGCGACTCCAACGCTGCAGCGATTGCATCTCAAATGAAAAAGATGCCATTTTGCCGCAACATAGAGCTCATAAGCAAGAAACACGCAATGGAGATTTGGAAGAAAGATACGGGCGAGGATCTTGAATCCCTCTTCGGCGTCAACCCCCTCTCCCCGGAAATATCTTTCACAATCCCCGAAGCATATTCCCGAAAAGATTCAATCCTCAAAATCCAAAAGACTTTATTGGCAATCAAAGGAATTGAAAGCGTTGCCACTCCCGATAGTGAAATTGTCAGTTCGATGAACACCAACATCGCCAGACTCACTATCATTCTCGGAAGCATCGCACTGGTGATGTTGATAATATCATTCGTTCTTATTAACAACACAGTGCATCTCACCATTCACTCACGCCGATTCCTGATTCACACCATGCAACTCGTCGGAGCCACCAACGGTTTTATCCGCCGACCGATAGTGATAAGGAATCTGTATGCCGGACTCTTCTCCGGAGTCTTGGCTTCGATTCTTCTGGCGGCAGCCTTCTGGGGCGCTCCCGAAATGGGATATAATGAGATCCAAACATATATCACACCCGAAATACTCGGAATCACAGCCTTAATTCTGATAATTCTCGGCGGATTAATCTGCTCCATATCGGCTTTAATTGCCACTTCGCGTTATCTACGCAAAGACTATCACCAATTAATCTTGGCAGGTTGATTCAATCATGATTCTCTCCAAAATTCAAACAGAAAATTCATTATGAAAGAAAAAAATCTTTCCGAAACTCAATCTAACACATCCGCTCCCGAAGCCACAGGAGCATCTAATCCAAATGTTATCTTTCCCAAAATAAATCTCCTGATGATGGGCGGTTGCCTACTGCTGATAATCCTCGGATTCATATTGATGAGCGGCAGCGGAAGTTCAATCGAAACCGGCTTCAACCCCGACATATTCTCCTTCCGTAGAATCGTACTCGGACCAGCCATAACTTTCATAGGCTTCCTCTGCATGGCATTCGCCATAATATTCACTCCACGTCATAGGAAATAACTATTTTATAACTAACTTTTTATAATCNTCCCACTATGGATTGGCTTGACGCGCTTATACTCGGTCTTGTGCAAGGCCTTGCCGAATATCTCCCTATCTCATCAAGCGGACACCTTGAGATTTTCCGCACAATTTTGGGCATTGAAATTCCCCAAGATGATATCTTGCAATTTGACATTATGGTTCATGCAGCCACAGTCTGCTCCACTATAGTCATTCTTTGGCCGATGTTCTCTTCATTATGCAAGAGTTTCTTCACTTTCAAACGCGATTCAGAATTCTATTACGTCTGTAAGATACTCGTTTCCTGCATCCCCGTGGGTATAGTAGGGGTATTTTTCAAAGACTATGTAGAGCAATTCTTCGGCGATGGATTGACTGTCGTCGGGACTTGCCTGATAATCACAGCCCTTTTGCTGACTTTCGCCCACTATTCCGATCGTCTGGCTTCAGGAAAGATGATTCCTGCTAATCGCGGCAGAGACATCTCCTGGCTTGATGCGTTCATCATTGGCTGCGCTCAAGCCGTAGCGGTTCTTCCGGGTCTTAGCCGAAGCGGCACCACAATCGCTACGGGCATCTTGCTCGGCGACAAACGTGACAAAGTAGCCTCTTTCTCCTTCCTTATGGTTATTATTCCGATTTTGGGAGAAGCCCTTTTGGATATCAAGGATATGGTTTCAGAGCCGGCTGCAGCGCAAGGAAATGTCTCGGCATTGGCACTTGCAGTGGGCTTCATCACAGCCTTCGTAGTTGGTTGCGCAGCCTGCAAATGGATGCTTAGCCTTGTCAAGAAGGGTAAACTCGTATGGTTTGCCATNTATTGCGTNATCATGGGCATTATATGCCTTCTCTNGCAATAACCGATGGACTTTATAAGCGGAGAAATATTAGGAATTGATAAGCCGTTGGGGTGGACATCCTTCGATGTTGTAAAACGTCTCAGAGGAGCCCTTCAGCGCCGACTCGGCATAAAGAAATTCAAGGTTGGACATGCCGGCACGCTTGACCCTCTCGCTACAGGCGTTCTCATCGTCTGCACCGGCAAAGCAACTCGAAAAATCGACATGCTTCAGGAGGGGCGGAAAGAATATATAGCCGTTATGCGACTCGGAGCCACAACGCCGAGTTTCGACCTCGAGAAAGAGATTGACGCAACTTATCCTTATTCCCATGTGACCAAGGAATTGATTCTCGATACTCTCCCGCAATTCACCGGTAAAATAATGCAGGTTCCTCCTGTCTTCTCAGCGGTAAAGATTGACGGAAAACGTGCTTATCTTCACGCACGTAAAGGGGATGAAGTGGAATTGAAAGCCAAACCGCTTGAGATAACTGAATTTGAGTTACTCGATTTCGATGGCAGAGACATGACCCTTCGCGTAGTTTGCAGCAAAGGCACCTACATCCGGGCTTTAGCCCGCGACTTGGGGCAAGCACTCAACTCCGGAGCGCATCTGATATCGCTCAGACGCACGGAAGTTGGGAAAATAAGAATCTCTGATTGCATGAGCATGGATGAAGCGATAGATATGATTGACTCCTGCCCACTCACATTCCCGGAAGATTACACACCTTCACCCGCCATGCGCCCGGCATCCGAACCCGGAGAATATCTAAGAAAAATAGAATCCGGAGAAATTGAACCCTCCGGACTCAAAAATAAAATCAAAGCAATTAATTCATAATTTTTTAATACATACATAGATGAAACTCTCTCAGTTCAAATTTAAACTTCCTGATTCACAAATAGCACAATATCCTTCAGAAAACCGCGACGAATGTCGGTTGATGATAGTGGATTCCCGCACAGGTGAGATTTCGCATCATATCTTCAAAGAGATCATCAACTATTTTGACGAAGG
>WFMC01000033.1 GCA_009177205.1 Bacteroidales bacterium | reverse complement strand
ACCTAAAATGCCACCTACAATCACCGGAGCAAGAGTGGCGCCTAAATAATTGCATGATCCACCGAATTGCACCAACTGATTACCCTTATTAGGAGTGGAACCCAAGGAGTTCAGCATCGGATTCACAACTGTATTTAGCAAACACATTGAGAAACCGGCAACAAAAGCACCTGATATATATATGGCTACGGCAGTGGCATCAGTGCCGATAAATCCGCTGATGTATGTTATAGCTACACCGATAAAACCTATTGTCACCGCCCATAATGCCGTAACTCTATATCCGGAGTTTTGAAGCAATTTACCTGCCGGATAGCCCATAAAAGCGTAGGCAATGAAGTTTGCCAACGTTCCGAGCTGAGACATAAAGGTATTACCTGCCGACATCTTCTCGATTACCGAACCGAGCGGATTTTGATAACCGGTGACGAAGGCTATCATGAAAAAGAGAGCAAACATTATGACAATCGGAATTGCATAACTCTTTTTCTTCTCCGGATTTTTTTCTTCTAACATGATCTTGGGTTTTAAATAATTTTTGACAGAATAGTGTTTTATTTGATTCTTTTAATATTCTCGCACACCAAAGATGCTGCTTCCAACTCTAATAAGATTACTCCCTTCCTCCACTGCAACCTTCCAGTCTCCACTCATTCCCATCGATAAAATATCAAAGCCTCTGATTTCATCATAAAAATCTTCTCTGATCTGATTATAAACCGAGGCAATCTCTTTAAAATCTTGTCGGATACGCATTTCATCATCAGTATTTGATGCCATCCCCATGATTCCGCAGATGTGGGTGGAGCATAAATTTCTGTATTTATGCTGTCTGAAATAGTCCAACAATTCATTCGGATAGAATCCAAACTTTGTCTCTTCTTGAGCCACATGGATCTGCATCAAAACTTTAGTAACTATGCCCGCCCTTTCCGATTCCTTGTCAATCAAATCCAAAAGATGCTCGGAATCAACACTTTCAATTAGAGCTGTCTTACCAATAAGCATTCTGACTTTATTAGTCTGTAAATGCCCTATATAATGCCATTCTATATCCGACGGAAGCTCATCTACTTTCTNCAATAANTCCTNNACGCGACTCTCGCCAAATTTTCGTTGACCTGTTNTGTATGCTTCGATNATCATACTCGCAGGATGAAATTTCGATACGGCTACAAGATTGACACCTTCCGGAATTTCTTCTCTCAATTTCNCNATATTTTGAGCTACTGAACTCATAAATTCAGATTATGACGATTCCTAATTTGCATTTTGGACTTTAGCCTCCAAATCCAAGGGGTAAACATCCATTACTTGAGTTTCTGTAATGGACACTATTTCATAATCCGAAATAGTGCCGTTCATTCCGTTACGGAAATTGACCAATGCATTATCAAAATCAGTTGCCTGAACAAGAGTGAACACAGCTGAACGCTTTTCTACTCCAGTTTTTTCATCTAAAGTAATGATGTTATATTTCACCATATAATATTTATCTGCCGTGTCGTCAAAGAAAATTTCAGTGATTTTGGTTTTTTTCACTGCCGAAATAGAAAAATCTCCGGAAATAAAGGGTTTCATTTCTTCTATTATACGCGTTTCGGCTTCAGTGAAACTTAAAGCATCAACTATATATGGCTCATTAACTTTCTTAACAGAGCCGTTGTCTTGCATACGGTCATATTTAACCTTACATTCAAACCACAATGCCATTATCTGAATATTTATTATTTTGTACGTATTATTATTGACAAAGATAAGATTTATTTTCGGTCAACACAAAATATTTTTAACAATTTTTAGATATTGTCGGAAAGTTATTATATATTTGTGGCAATATAGTTTTTTCTTACTGTTTAAATAAGTTATGACAATCAAATCAATAGCGGAAATGTATATTGACGGTTTTCGTTCGATGACAATCGGCAAAACTCTGTGGGCAATCATACTGATAAAACTGTTTATTTTGTTTGTCGTGGTGAAGCTTCTCTTTTTCCCTAATATTCTTAAGGAGAATTATGACACCGACCGTGAACGTGCGGAGGCTGTAAGAGAAAATTTGGTGAGATAATATAACGAAATATCATAAAAACTTAAGAAAATGGATGAGATAATGACAGTTGTCGATTGGTCGAGATGGCAATTTGCTTTGACCGCCATCTACCATTGGCTGTTCGTGCCCCTAACATTGGGCTTATCAGTTATCGTTGCCGTTATGGAGTCAATTTATTTGAAAACCGGTTCGGATAAATGGCTGAAAACATGCAAATTTTGGATGACACTCCTGGCAATTAATTTTGCTATAGGCGTGGCAACAGGCATTATTCTGGAATTTGAATTCGGCACCAACTGGAGCAATTACTCCTGGTTTGTTGGCGACATTTTCGGTGCGCCTTTGGCAATTGAAGGAATCCTGGCATTTTTCCTTGAAGCCACATTCGGAGCTGTCATGTTCTTCGGTTGGGGCAAAGTATCTCCAAGATTTCACCTTGCTTCTACCTGGTTAACCGCAATTGGAGCCTCTATATCCGCACTTTGGATACTCGTTGCCAACGCATGGATGCAATATCCTGTAGGGATGGAATTTGACCCGGCTCAAATGAGAAATGTGATGGATAATTTTTGGGCTCTGNTCTCAGGAGTCNCNGTCAATAAATTTTTCCACACTGTCTTAAGCGGTTGGGCNCTCTCGGNGGTANNTGTAATAGGAGTAAGTTGCTATTTCCTTTTCAAAAAGAGCAACACTGATTTTGCATTAAGGAGCATAAAGACCGGCGGTTGGATCGGTTTGATCGGACTACTGTTGTGTATGTGGACCGGCGACGGCTCAGCAGTTGAAGTCACCAAAACTCAACCCATGAAGTTGGCAGCAATGGAAGGTCTCTATTATGGTCAGCACGGGGAGGAACTCGTGGCAATCGGCATGGTCAACCCCAACAAAAAATGGGATAACGACGAAGATCCTTATTTATGGAAGATCGCCATTCCCAAAGGACTCTCCATTTTAGGACGCCATGACATTGAATCTTTTATTCCCGGTATTAATAACATTATTGAAGGTGTCGACTTCACATCAGCCGGAGATTCAATAAATACAGTCTCTTATGAAGAAAGAATCATTAGAGGCAGGGAAGCGCAAACATCTCTAAGAGAATACGGTCAGGCGCTTCAGGAGGGTGATTCAGTCAAAATGGCTCAAACACTGAAGGATTTGGAACACAATTATCAATTCTTCGGTTATGGCTATTTCAACTCTCCGGGTGATGCCGTGCCTCCCGTGGCTCTCACTTTCTATTCATTCCGAATAATGGTGATTCTCGGTTCTTATTTCTTATTGTTCTACTTGGTTGCTCTCTTCCTGGCATATCGCAAATCTTCATTTTTCTCATCCGCCAAATGGCTGCAACTCATTGGCATGATTTCTGTTCCGTTTATGTGGGTCTGCTCTGAAGCAGGCTGGATGGTGGCGGAAATAGGACGCCAACCCTGGACTGTTCAGAACCTCCTTCCGACATGCGCCGCTATTTCAGAGATTCCGGTATCTTCGGTCGTGATAACATTCTGGTTGTTTGCGATTATCTTCACTTTGCTGTTAGCCGCCGAGGTAAGCATTATGATAAAATATATTAGAAAATCAATATTTACGGATTTAAATAAATAAGAAGTATTATGACTCTCGAATTATTACAGAATTATTGGTGGGTGATAGTCTCCATCCTTGGTGGACTACTCGTTTTTCTTCTTTTTGTTCAAGGTGGTCAGAGTATGCTTCTTAATACACCTGACCCGAAATGGACCGAGTTGATAGTCAAAAGTATCGGTAGAAAATGGGAATTGACTTTCACAACTCTCGTGACTTTTGGAGGCGCAGCTTTCGCATCGTTTCCTCTTTTCTACTCAACGAGTTTCGGAGGAGCTTACTGGCTCTGGATTCTTATTCTCTTCAGTTTTGTTTTGCAAGCTGTAAGTTATGAATACCGCAAGAAAAAAGGGAATCTTTATGGCACTCGCGTGTATGATATATTTTTGTTTGTAAATGGGTTTGTCGGTTGCATACTGCTTGGCGTCGCAGTGGGCATGTTCTTCTTTGGCGGGGAATTTACAGTCGACCGCCAGAACCTGCTTGTGCAAGGCTCTCCCGTAATCTCTCATTGGGATAACCCGACTCACGGTCTTGAGGTTATTTTCAATTGGAGAAATCTGCTGTTAGGTTTATCTGTCTTTATGTTGGCGCGTGTTCTTAGTAATTTATATCTGATCAACAGTATCGATGCCGGCAAAAAGTTTTATGACTGGTTGATTAAAAGATTGTGGATTAACACGATTATATTCTTAATTTTCTTTCTTGCATTTCTGGCAGTATTATTTACTTCCGAAGGCTTCACATTGATTTCTGCAACATCGGCAGGGACTGAAGTCGTAGTGACTCCATTCAAATACTGGCATAACCTGATTTCATCTCCTTCCACTTTGATTCTATTTCTTTTGGGGATTGGAAACGTGCTTTTGGGAATACTTTCCACTCTTTTTAAGAAGAATTATACTAAGGGAATATGGTTTGCTGGGATTGGCACAGTCTTCACTGTCGTGNCTCTTTTNTGGCNGGCAGGTTTTTGCGACACACCTTTCTTNCCCTCTATTTCTGACCCGACAAGTTCATTGTCAATAAGAAATGCATCCTCTTCTAAATTCACTTTGGAATGCATGGCATACGTTTCCATCCTTGTGCCCTTTGTGATTGGATATATCTGGTATGTATGGAGGCTTATAGATAAGAAAAAAATCACCGAAAAAGACCTTGACTGAAAGAATAAGTAATAACGAGGAATTAGAAAAATAGAGAATTAATCATCAGGAATGAAAGAATATTGGCAATTATTCGCATCCTTCTTTAAAATTGGAGCTTTCACTTTCGGAGGTGGTTGGGCGATGATTTCTATTATCGAACGGGAAATTGTCGACAAATTCCATTGGATAGAACGCGATGAATTCCTTGACCTGTTGGCTGTGGCACAATCCCTCCCCGGNATTTTGGCTGTGNATATTGCNACTGCCGTTGGTGATAAACTTCATGGAATGAAAGGGAGTGCTTTAGCCACTTTAGGCTCAATCCTCCCCTCTTTCCTTATAATTTTGACTATCGCAATTTTCCTGACTCCGGATATGATTAAAAATAATCATGTCATTTCATCTATTTTTATGGGGATTCGCCCTGCAGTAGTGGCTTTGATAGTCGCTCCTGTTATTACTTCTGCTAAGGCGGCAAAAATAGGATTGAAAACTATCTGGATTCCCCTGATTGTTGCATTAATGATCTCTTCAGGTCAACTATTTGGATGGAATATAGGTTTCGGGTCAAACCCAATCCTCTATATTATTCTCGGAGCCGTCGGGGGGTGGATGTTTTGGATGATTGGAAGAAGGGGAATAAAAAAATCAAAATTGGAATCGGCGGATACCGTTGATGAGGTTACGAACAAAAAAGATTAAGCGCTATGAATATCTATCNGAANCTTATANNGGNTTATCTTAAAATNNGAATATTCGGATTNNGAGGTGGATACGCCATGTTGTCGCTCGTGGAGCATGCAGTGGTTGATCCCGGTTGGATCACGGAAACAATGTTCACCGATATCGTAGCAATCTCTCAAATGACTCCGGGACCTATAGGAATTAATTCAGCAACATATATCGGATATGTCGCACCGGGNNAAGTAAATCCTGCATTTNCCTCTCCTGCTTGGGNTGTTTTAGGGTCGATATTGGNAACTTTGGCAGTTGTGTTGCCCTCATTTTTCCTGGTGATTTACAGTTCTCATTTCATTCGCAAACATCAGGAAAGTGGAGCTATAAAAGCTGTATTTTCAGGTTTGCGACCCGTTGTGGTGGGGTTAATTGCGTCAGCTGCCATTATGCTAATGAATTGGGCAAATTTTTCTCCGCAACACGAAAATCAACAATTAATATGTAGCATCATTATTTGCACTGTTTCATTCTGTCTTGTTTATTTTAAATTTCCCTGGAAGGGTAAAAAAATATCATTCCATCCTNTNATGGNGATTTGCNTCGNCGGACTTGCAGGCTTCCTTTTATATGGCTTATAATATCAAAGAATAATGAACTCCAAACTTTCATATAGCGAAGCATTGAATTTTCTTTTTTCCCAACTTCCGATGTTTTCGCGCATAGGAGGTCCGGCTTATAANCCGGGCNTTGACACATCTATAGAACTCGACAATTATTTCGGAAACCCACACAATAAATTTAAATCCATCCATATTGCCGGCACAAACGGGAAGGGGTCTACGTCTCACACGTTGGCTTCCATACTTCAGGAGCAAGGTTATAAAGTAGGGTTATACACATCCCCTCATCTTGTTGATTTTCGTGAAAGAATGAGAATCAACGGAAAGATGATTCCTGAAGATAAGGTAATTGATTTTGTGGAGAGATGGCAAAAATGTAATTATTCCGGTCATCCTTCCTTCTTTGAATTGAGCATGATCATGGCGTTCAATTGGTTTGCCGAGGAGAAGGTGGATTATGCCGTGATAGAAGTCGGAATGGGGGGGAGACTCGATTCAACTAATATCATTACCCCTATCGCTTCAATAATTACAAACATTTCTCCCGACCACACACAATTTCTGGGTAATACTCTGCAGGAAATTGCCCGGGAAAAAGCCGGCATTATAAAGTCCGGTGTTCCGGTGGTTGTTGGAAACGCAGAGGGAGAGGTTCGCAAGGTGTTTGAAGATAAAGCAAGGGAGGTTGACACTTCGATTGTATTTTCAACAGACAACATAGTTGCTGACTTTGAAATACTTAACTCCGGAAAAATTCTTATTAATTCTTCAAAATACGGCACAATTATATCACCTTTGGGAGGAGAATATCAGAAAGAAAATTTGAATACGGTCTTGCATATAATAGACACTTTAAAGAGTCTTGGTATAGAATTGGAAGACTCTTCTATCATCGATGGGATAGAAAATGTCATTGTCAACACCGGATTGGCTGGCAGATGGATGATTACCGATGAACACCCGCTCACCATTTGCGATACAGGGCATAATGTGGCGGGTATCGCATCAACAATGCATCAATTGACAGAACTTCATAAATCCCGACTTGACGAAGGGGAAAAATCAACTTTACGCTTTGTAATCGGGTTTGTCAATGACAAGGATGTTGACCATATAGCCGACCTACTTCCGAAATGCGGCATCTACTACGTCACTCAGGCGAGCGTGCCAAGAGCGATGCCAAAAGAGAATCTATACGAAATTTTAAAGAGTAAAGGTTTTAATTCCATTCTTACGTCCGGCAATGTGTATCGGGCATGGTTTCAAGGCAAAAGTGATAGTCAAGAATCTGTTATAATTTACGTTGGGGGGTTTATCTTTATTGTTGCGGATTTTTTATCCGAAAATAATAAATTTTCATAAATGTCAGTTTTTATAGCGCATATTTCAAAAAAAATTCCGATATTTGCAATGCAAAATGCTAAAAATGAGGATAAAACCTAACCACAACACAGATAACCAATTA
>WFMC01000042.1 GCA_009177205.1 Bacteroidales bacterium | reverse complement strand
GAATTAGAAAACTCCACCGTTTTAAGCAAGCCAAAAGTAATGATAAATATGCAATATCAAGATTTCTGGTATATGCCACCGAAGAACAGTTATATGGTGAAATTGAAAGAAGAGGCCGGAGGATATTACATTCTAAATGATTATCCGGATAAATTAGGAACTGATTCACGTTCAGTAACAATTGACATGGAAGAAGCCCTGCAAATGTGTAATCAATNGGATGTATGGTTAAATGTAGGTCCGGNATTGGGAAATAAAAATGAAATGATAAATACTTTACCAAAATTTAATGAAACATCTATCCTTAAAACGGGATTAATCTTCAATAATACTAAAAGATCGACTCCCGGAGGTGGAAATGATTTTTATGAATCAGGGGTTCTTCATCCGGATTTAATTCTTCGCGATTTAATTCATATTTTTCATCCTGATTTGAGCAGCGATTCATTAATTTATTATAAAGAGATTAAATGAAGAAGATAATATTCATAATTTTATTCGCTCTTATTCTTATCCTTTTTTGCATAGATATTGCTGTTGGGAGTGTGAATATATCTCTTATCAAAGTATTCCGTGCTTTGTTTTGTGGAGAAGGAGATATGGCTACAATGACAATTGTAAGAGATATTCGGGGAATAAAAGCTATAGTAGCGTTATTGGTAGGTCTTTCATTATCAATAAGTGGGCTTCAAATGCAGACTTTATTTAGAAATCCTCTCGCTGGTCCTTACGTATTAGGCATTAGTTCAGGTGCTTCAATCGGAGTTGCATTGTTTCTATTGGGAGGTGGGTTATTTTCATTCCTCCCCTCTTCATTTTTCTCTTTAGGAATAGCCGGAGCTGCTTGGATTGGGAGTGCCGCAATATTGATAGTTATTGCCGTTTTAAGTCATCGCATAAGAGATATAATGGTGATATTAATTTTGGGTATGATGTTTTCTTCCGGAGCATCTGCAATTGTGCAAATATTGCAATATTCAAGTAATGAAGAGAGCTTGAAATCATTTGTTATTTGGACGATGGGTTCGTTGGGAGAAGTCACCAAAACTCAACTTTATATATTCATTCCTGCGGTTTTGATTGGTATCATCCTTGCTGTGTTAACTATCAAACCCTTGAATCTGTTATTGTTCGGTGAAGAGTATGCCCGCACCATGGGATTGAATTTAAAGCGCTCAAGAGCATTATTGTTTTTATCCACAACCTTGCTTGCAGGAACGTCAACCGCCTTTTGCGGACCAATCGGATTTATTGGATTAGCCATTCCTCATGTGGCACGCTTTGTTATCGCTGACAGTAATCACAGGGTGTTATTGCCTGCCACAATGCTATGCGGAGCGATTGCAATGTTGCTTTGTGATATTATATCAAAATTTTGGGGATTGCCTATAAATGCTGTCACTGCATTGCTGGGCATACCGATAGTCGTATGGATAGTACTTAAAAATAAGTAACCATGATTGAACTTAAAGATTTTTCGATTGGATATAAGAATAAAAAGGAACTTCTAAAAGATGTCAATGTANAAATNNCNGGTAAATNCTTNACAGCNTTAGTTGGANGANACGGTACGGGTAAATCTACTCTTTTGCGCGCATTAACAGGGGTAAATAGCGNTTANTCAGNAAGTATCATAANTGACGGACAGAATTTANCTGCTATTTCTNCAGTTGAGAAGGCTNGGTTGGTAAGTTATGTTTCAACTCGAATGACAAGAATATCTAATCTTAAGTGTAGGGATATTATAGCGATGGGGCGTGCTCCATATACTAATTGGATTGGTAGAATGTCAGCCGAAGACATAGAGATAGTGGAGATGGCATTAAAAATCACTGGGATGGAAAAATTTGCTGATCGAACTCTTGACACAATGAGTGATGGTGAGACTCAAAGGATAATGATAGCACGTGCCTTAGCCCAATCAACCCCGGTTATTTTACTTGATGAACCGACTTCTTTCTTAGATCTTCCCGCAAGATACGAATTGGTGGATACTTTAAAACAACTGACCATGAATGAGGGAAAAACGATATTGTTTTCAACTCATGAGCTGGACATTGCAATGAAATTAACGGATAATGTAGCCATTCTTGCTGATAATAACCTGACATNCCTGTCTTNCGATGCCGAATACACCGAGACACTTATAAATCGGAAATTCGGGGTAAAAAAATTTATTTATTGAAAATTATTGCGTAGCGAAAGTATATATAAATTAAATGAAATCTTACTTTCGGTCAAACAAACCCGATTAAGAAAGTGTTTAATTGTTAAAAAATTTAACTTTGATTATTATGAAAAATTTTATTGGCAGTTTGACACGCTTTTGGTGGGCTCCATTAGTAACAGGATTAATCTCTATCGGTCTCGGAGTTTGGTGTCTATGCAGCCCGGTGACATCGGTTCCTGTGTTGGCATATATTTTTGCCGCCTTTATTTGTTTAGCCGGAGTTTTTAATGTGGTTCATGCCTTGATGAATCGTGGCATTTCCCATCACTGGGGCTGGGCACTCGCTTTAGGGTTGTTAGACTTGGTGTGCGGCATCTGGTTGCTGACCCTGCCGGAAGAAGAATTGGCAGTTACATTTGTCATCGTATTAGGAATATGGTTGGTATGTATTACGATTAATGCCATTTGTGAGACGTTTGTTCTCGGTTCAGGATCGGTGTGGTGGACTATCTTCGCAATAATTCTGCTTGCTGTGACTATTTGGTTTGCATTCTTATTACTCTCTTCTCCTGTATCGATGGCATTAGCCGGTTGGATATATTTAGGCATCTCTCTGATAGCCTTTGGAGTCTTTCGATTGACAGTGGCAGGCAGAATCAAGCAACTCAACAATTTTGCCAATAAATAAAAACAAATGATTTTGTGATGTAACACATCATTTGTATATAATATTTTGACCCCTGAAAGTATAATTTCTTTTAGGGGTCATTTTTGCAAAATTTAAATATGTATCAAACTGCATAAGTATAGTTTCATACAGTTAGGTATTGTAGCTTGTTACACAAATTGACAATGAAAATTTAGCGGATGGCGATATTTCAAAGTAGTGTATCACTGAGTGTCTGTTGCGGTTGAAGATGTCAAAAGAATAAGTCTTAAATATCCATTAATCAGATATTTAAGACTTATCAAAAGTTGCCTTGGAAGGANTNGAACCCTCNCTAAAGGTGNCANAANCCNGCGTGCTACCATTACACCACNAGGCAAAATTGAAATTCAAAATTCTCAATCAAAATAATCAAATAATCTCATTCGGTAAAATTGATTATTTAGAGGTTTATTTCGATTCTTTTTTGAGTTTCCTCTTTTTGACTTTGCAAAATTAACTTCTTTTTTCGATTTATGCAATATTAAAAGTGAATTTTTTTGAAAATTAGAGTCCTTCTCATAATTTTTATTTTGAGAAGGACTCTGAAAAATATATAAGATTATGTTTAACGGATAAAGAGGAGTTCGCGATATTTAGGAAGTGGCCATATCTCATTATCGACCATTAATTCCAATTTATCAATGCAATATCTGATTTCTTCCATTATAGGCAACACGGTATCATGGTAAGCGATTGCCTTGGAGCGTTCATCGGTAAGGCGATTGGCTTTTCTACGATTGTCAACCATCAATTCAACATTACTCTTTATGCGCGCCATGTAATCAGCCATCTGTTCGATTGAAGCCATGTCTTGTCGAGCGATGCTGTCTGCCTTATCACCCTTAAATAATTGTTTTATTTTAAATACGTTGTCTAATAAAAGACTTTGATAGCGTGTGGCAGCAGGAATTATGTGATTAATTGCTAAATCACCGAGTACACGAGATTCAATCTGGATTTTCTTGGTATACATTTCCCATTTCACCTCATTGCGGGCTTCCAATTCTTTTTGAGTGAACACTCCGGTGCGGGCAAACATTTCAACAGTTTCCGGGCGTTGATATGCGTCAAACATAAGTGGAGCACTTGCTTCAACATCCAAACCGCGTTTTTTTGCCTCTTCTTTCCATTCTTCAGAATATCCATTACCATCAAAATGAATGGCACGGGACTGACTGATTAATTTTTTTATCTCTTTCAGAATTGCCTTATGAAGTTCTTCACCTTTTTCCACATCTTCATTAACATTGTCGGCAAATTGATTCAATTGGTCTGCAACAGCTGAGTTAAGGGCAATCATGGCTGATGCACAATTGGCACTGCTTCCTACAGCGCGATATTCAAACCTATTGCCGGTGAATGCAAATGGACTTGTGCGGTTGCGGTCGGTATTGTCAATGGAAAGTTCAGGTATCTGGCTAATTTCCAGACTAATTTTCCCTTTTCCTTCCAATTCAATTGTCTCCATATCAGTGTTCTCAAGTTTGTCTAGTACGTCGCTTAACTGACTACCTAAAAACATTGAAATAATAGCCGGTGGAGCTTCATTTGCACCAAGACGATGCTGATTGGTTGCCGAAATAATTGTGGCTTTCATTAGAGCATTATGTTTATGCACGGCAGCCATAACGTTGACAACGAAAGCAATGAATTGCAAATTTTGTTCAGGCGTTTTTCCGGGAGCAAAAAGTAGAACACCTTTATCCGTTCCCAAACTCCAGTTGTTATGTTTGCCCGAGCCATTTATGCCGGCGAAGGGTTTTTCATGCAAAAGTACTCTGAAGTTATGCCTTCGTGCCACTTCGGCAATGAGTGACATCAGCAGAAGATTATGGTCGTTGGCCAGATTTGCCTCTTCAAAGACGGGAGCCAATTCAAATTGGTTGGGTGCTACCTCGTTATGTCGTGTTTTAGCAGGTATACCCAACTTATGACACTCAAGTTCGAGGTCTAACATGAAAGCTTCGACACGACTGGGGATAGCACCGAAATAATGGTCTTCGAGTTGCTGATTTTTTGCAGACTCATGACCCATTAGGGTTCTTCCGGTCATCACCAAATCAGGGCGAGCGGCATAAAGAGCTTCATCAACCAAGAAATATTCTTGTTCCCAACCGAGATTGCAAGTAACATGTTTCACATCCGGGTCAAAGAATCTGGCAACTCGTGAGGCAGCCTTATCAATAGCATTCAAGGATTTCAGCAGAGGGGTTTTATAGTCAAGAGATTCGCCGGTATATGAAATAAAAATAGTCGGTATGCAAAGAGTGCCGTCAGTGATGAAAGCAGGAGATGAAATATCCCAAGCAGAATATCCTCTTGCTTCAAAAGTATTTCTTATGCCACCATTTGGAAAAGAACTTGCGTCAGGTTCTTGTTGTACAAGGAGT